>SKIE01000282.1 GCA_007116585.1 Wenzhouxiangella sp.
CAGGATTTCAGACATAGTCGTCGCCCGAGCTGCTTAGAGAGATCTCGCCCTGCTCTTCGAGTCGGCGGGCGGCGGACAGGATTTCGCGCTGGGCCGTCTCCACTTCGGAAACGCGCACCGGGCCCTTGGTCTCGAGATCTTCCAGCAGCATCTCCGAGGCGCGCTTGGACATGTTGTCGACGAACTTGTCGAGCAGGTCGTCGTCGGCCCCTTTCAGGGCAACGACCAGCGTCTCGGTGCTGATTTCCCGCAGCAGCGTCTGAATGCTGCGGTCATCGACATCGAGCAGGTTCTCGAACACGAACATCTGGTCCTGGATCTGCTGGCACAGGGTTTCATCAGTTTCGCCAACGGTCTTGAGCACCAGTTGCTCATTGGCGCCGTCGACAAAGTTCAGAATTTCGGCAGCCGAGCGGATGCCGCCGACCATGGAAGACTTGACGTTTTCGCTACCGGCAAACTGGCGCTCCAGCACTTCGTCCAGTTCCTGGAAAGCCGAAGGCGGAATGCCGTCGAGCGTGGCCAGGCGCATAATGACGTCCGGCCGAATGCGCTCAGGCAGCGACGCCAGCACCTCGGCCGCATTGTCGGCTTCGAGATAGGCGAGCACGATCGCGATGATTTGAGGATGCTCCATGCGGATCAGGTCGGCCACGCTGCGCGGATCCATCCACTTGAGATTTTCCAGGCCCTTGCTGTCGCGCCCGATCAGAATCCGGTCGATCAGGTTGGCGCCCTTCTCGCCGAGCGCCTGACCGAGCACACGGCGGACGTAGTCGTGCGAGCCCACCCCCAGCGCGGTCTGGTCTTCGACCGTGGTGACGAAGTCGTCGAGCACTTCTTCGGCCTGCTCGCGGTTGACCGCCTGCATCGCCGCCATCGCCGCGCCGATGCGCTGGACGTCCTTGGCGCCCATATGCTGCAGCACTTCCGAGGCCTGTTCCTCACCCAGCGACATGAGCAGGACAGCCGCGCGGTCGGCGCCGTCCATTTTTTCAGCCCGTTCAGCCACCCTCATTCACCCACTGTTTGACCACGCTGGCCACCCGCTTGGGGTCCTGGCTGGCCACGGAGCGCGCCGTCGCCAGCCGCTCCTCGTAGTTCGCCTGGCGTCTCGGCGACCCGCCACCGTCACTATCATACGCGCCTTCATCCGCCCCGAGCGCGGCCTGGTTGCTCGAGCTGGGCAAACTCAAAGTGCGCAGCGGCGGCGGCGCGGCCAGCGACTTCATCAGCGGGCGAACGACCAGCAGGATCAGGAGCAGCACCATGACCACGCTGGCCAGGGTACGGAAAATGCCGGCCACGTCGACCCGGTCCATCAGCCCCGGGCTATCGAACTCCACTTCATCACCAACGTCCAGCCCACGGAACGAAGACTGAACCACGCTGACCGAATCGCCGCGGTCCACGTTGAAACCCACCGCCTCGCGCACCAGCGCGGTCAGGCGCTCGATTTCCTCGTCGGAATACGGCTCCGCGCGCGTCTCTCCGTCTTCCGTGACCCTTGGCTGATCCACCACCACGGCCACGGACAGCCGGCGCAGATCGCCCGGCCCCGACTGGATATGACGAATCGTGCGGCCGATCTCGAAATTACGCAGAAACTGGCGCGACAGCGGCACCGACGCCTGATCTTCATCGTTGTCAAGCATGCCGACCAGATCCTCGAGCATGGGCTGGTTGGCCAGCGCGCCGGGGACACCGCGGGCAGGGTCAAGCATCGAGCGAAGCTCGTCCGTCCCCTGCTCACTGCGAATGACCTGGTTATCCGGATCGAACAGTTCCTGGGTTTCCTGCAGGCTGGTGAAGTCCATATCCACCGCCACCTGGGCCCGTACCCGGCCCATGCCGACCACCGGTGCGAGCAGATCCTCGACGCGCCGGGCCAGGCGATCTTCCAGGCGATGGACAACACGATCGGCATCGTCACTGGCCCCATCCTGGGCGTTGCCGCGCTCGGCCGACAGCAAGGTGCCCTGCTGGTCGATGACCGAGACCTGGGATCGTTCCATATCCGGCACGGAGGACGCGACCAGGTTGACAACGGCTTCAACCTGCCCCGGCTCCAGGCGCCGACCCTGGTGCAGTTCGAGCAGCACCGAGGCGCTGGCCGGCTGGCGCTCGCGCACGAACACGGTCTGGCGCGGGATCGCGAGGTGCACCCGCGCGCCGCTGACAGCATGAATACTGGCAATTGTGCGCTGAAGCTCGATTTCCAGCGAGCGCTGGTAGCGGGCACTCTCCATGAACTGGCTTTCGGAAATACCGCCTGACTCATGCAGCATCTCGAAGCCCACGCCGGCGCCGCGCGGCAGGCCTTCGGCAGCGAGCATCAGGCGGGCGTTGTGCACCTGGTCGGACGGCACCGTCACCACCCCGCTGCCGGCCTCATAGGTGTAGGGAATGGCTGCCGTATCGAGCGAGCGCACGACCTCGGCGGCATCGCGCTCGGTCAGGTTGCTGAACAGAACGCGCTCCGGCCCCTGGTGCGACCACAGCACAATGCCCACACCCGCCGCCACGGCGGCGGCCAGGCCGATCAGCAAGATCAGCTGGCGCAGGCCCGGCACGGTATCGAGCAGCGCCAGCGGCGAATTGGCCTGAACGGGATTTTGTGCAGCCATGAGCGTGATTCTCCCCTGCTATCGGTCAGCAGCCATCAGATCGGCATGCGCCGGATGTCATCGTACGCTTCGACCAGTTTGTTGCGCACCTCCACCATCGCCTCGAACGACACCCGCGCCTTCTGCGTCGCGATCATCACGCTGGTCAGGTCGGTATCCGGCTCGCCGCGCGAAAAGGCCTGGGTCATTTCGCCGGCCACGCTCTGGTTCTCTGCTACCTTGTTGATCGATTGCGCCAGCAGATCGGCAAACTGCCCCTGGGGCGGGGCCTGCGTCGCTTCGGGCCCGGCCCCGGCTTGCGCCTGCAGCGCGCGCATCTGGGCCAACACCTGCTGAATGGCCATGTCACTCATCGCTCAATGCTCCTTGACCTCGTTACTGAGACTGCGAATGTGCTACCTGGTTTCTGCAAACTTCGGGCCAGCCTCACCCGGAATCGCCACGCCGGCCTCGCGCAATCGCGCCAGCTTGTAGCGCAGGGTGCGTGGACTGATGCCCAGCCGACGCGCCGCGCGCGTTCTGTGACCGCGCTCGGCGGCAAGGGCTGCGACAATCGCGCTCGATTCGCGCTCGGCGACCGTTTCTTCCAGCGTGCGGTCTGCGCGCGCTGGCGCCGGCGCACCGGCCATCTGCTCAAAGAACAACTCGTCAGGTCCAATCTCGCGACCCTGGCCCAGCAAGACCAACGCGCGCTGGATAACGTTCTCAAGCTCGCGCACATTACCCGGCCAGCGATGCTGTTCCAGCGCTTCAATAGCGTCCGACGACAGCGCCGGTGCCGGCCCTTGCCCGCGCCAGTGACGCTGCACGGCGCGCCGGGCAAGGGCGCGGATATCGCCCGGTCGGTCGGCCAGTGGCGGCAACGGCAACGGAAATACGTTGAGCCGATAATACAAATCTTCGCGAAAACGCCCCTCGGCCACGGCTGCCTGCAGATCGACGTTGGTGGTGGCGATGACGCGCACGTCAAGGGTTACGGTCTGGTTGCTGCCCAGGCGCTGAAGCTCACGCTCCTGGAGGACGCGCAACAGCTTGGCCTGCAGGCCCGGCTCCATTTCCGAAATCTCGTCGAGCAACAGGGTGCCGCCCTGGGCGGCTTCGAATTTCCCTACCCTGGCCTGCACCGCGCCGGTGAAAGCCCCCCTTTCGTGCCCGAACAGCTCCGCTTCAAGCATGGACTCAGGGATGGCGGCACAGTTAAGGGCCACGAACGGCCCCGAAGCGCGCGCCGAGCGGCGATGGATGAAGCGCGCGTAGGCCTCCTTGCCGCTGCCTGAAGGCCCGCTCAGCAGCACGCTGACCTCGCTGGCCGCGACCCGCTCGGCCAGCGCCAGCAGACGGCGCGAAGCCGGGTCTTCAGCAATCAGTTCATCACCCGCGGCCGACTGCTCTGCAAAGCGCCGGGCCAGTCGAATCAGGTCAGCGGCCTCGACCGGCTTGACCAGGTAATTCATGGCGCCCTCCCGAATCGCCTGCACCGCCTGCGGCACCGACCCGAACGCGGTCATCAGCACCACCGGCACGTCAGGATGCGCCCGGCGCAGGCGAGACAGCAGCTCCAGCCCGGTCCAGGGGCGCATCTGGATATCGGAAATCACCAGCGAGACCGAACGGCGCCCAAGCACCTCGAGCGCGGCCGGACCGTCAGCAGCCGCGGTGACAGCAAAGCCCTCCAGTTCCAGGGTATCGGTCAGAGCCTCGCGCAGCGGTTCGTCGTCTTCGACCAGCAGAATGTGAAAATCGTCTCGAATCGAGCTCATGCGGTGGTCTCCATGGAATGCGGGATATCTCGTCGAACCAGCGGCAGGCGCAGCACGAAGCGCGCGCCTTTGGGCCCGGACTCAGCCAGGCGCAGGCTGCCGCCGTGGGCCTCGGCCACGGATGCGGCCACGGCCAGGCCCAGGCCCGTGCCGCCGGGGCGACCGGACACAAAGGGCTCGAACAGCCGGCTTTTCAATTCATCAGCCACGCCGGGGCCGTTGTCGATGACCCAGATTTCCACCTGGGCCGCACCGCGCAGGCGCACCTGGACGGTCACTTCAACTTTCTTACCGCCGGCCTGAAAGGCGTTTTCAACCAGATTGCACAAGGCCCCCAGCAGGGCCTGCCGATCACCCTGCAAGTGCCCACGCACCCCTCCGCTGTCGATGCGCAGGCGGCCGGACGCACACGCTGTCCCGGCCAGCGAATCCTGCAGGCTGGTCAGCAATTCGCCAAGCGCCAGCGGCTCGGAGTGGCTGCAGCCGCCCCTGACAAAGCCGAGCATGTCGCGCGTCATGCGCTCCAGGTCTCGCAGCCGGGCCAGCAGCCTGTGTCCAAAGCGCTCGCGCTGATCCTCGGCAAGTTCTCGCGTGGTCAGATGATCGGCGTACAGCAGCGCCGAAGACAGCGGCGTGCGCACCTGGTGGGCCAGCCGGGCAGCCATTTCGCCCATGGCCGCCAGGCGCCGGTTCTGATCCAGTTCAGCGGCCAGGCGGCGTTGCTCGGTCACGTCGGTCAACAAAATGATGGTTTCACCGCGCTCGGCCACGCGACGACGCGCCAGGGTCAACTGAATGCGTCCATCCACGGTCAGCTCGGTGCCGTCGCCATTTAGCTCGTGACCCGAGCCTGCCAGCAGGTCTTCCCAGCGGCAGCCGTTGAGGCTGTGGCCCAGCCAGGCCCGGGCCGGGGCATTGCTCTGTCGGACCTGTCCGTCGCGGTCTACGACCACCACCCCGCCGGGCAGCGAATCCAGCAGGGTGCCCAGGCGCTCGGCCAGCTTTTCCTTTTCCGCGCGCTGGCGCTCCTTTTCCCGACGCGAGCGCGCCAGCTCCTCAGCCAGCCCGGCCGCGCGTTGCTCAAGGTCGCGGTAGGCGCCCGAGAGCTGCTCGGAGAGCTGATTGAAGGCGACAAAAGCCGACTCCAGTCGCTGTTGAGGGGTTTGGTCGTCTTTGCTCATTTCTGGCCTTTCGAGCCGATCAACGCGTTTGGCGCGGTACGAGGGCGGGAGCAAAATTCGTGCCCGCCAAGCTCCCGGCCACCCTTGCCACCGCGCTTTGGCGGCCCCATGTTCCCCGATTACCGCATTTGAACTCACACCAGGATTCCGATTGGGAATGGAACAATTTCATGGCACAACCATCGTGTCGGTCCGCCGCGGCAGCCAGGTCGTCATTGCCGGCGATGGCCAGGTCACGCTGGGCAATACGGTGATGAAGGCCAACGCGCGAAAGGTCCGCAGGCTTTATAAAAACAAGGTATTGGCCGGCTTTGCCGGGGCCACCGCCGATGCATTCACCCTGTTCGAACGGTTCGAGTCCAAGCTGGAAATGCACTCTGGCCACCTGACCCGAGCGGCCGTGGAGCTGGCCAAAGACTGGCGCACCGACCGACTGCTGCGTCGCCTGGAAGCC
>SKIE01000292.1 GCA_007116585.1 Wenzhouxiangella sp.
CTAACCCCGCGGATGATGCGCCGCATAGAGCGACTTCAGCCGGCTGCGCGAGACGTGGGTGTAGATCTGGGTTGTGGCCAGGTCGGCGTGACCGAGCAACATCTGAACGGCACGCAGATCAGCCCCGTGATCCAGCAGATGGGTTGCAAATGAATGGCGCAAGCGGTGCGGGTGGATGTTGCCGACGATGCCGCAGGCCCGCGCGTGAAGTCGAATTCTCTGCCATACGGCCTGGCGGCTGAGCGGCAGACCGCGACGGGACACGAAAACCCGGTCATTGGCGGGCGACAGCGCGCTGCGGCCTTTCTGCAGCCAGCGCTCAAGCGCGTCCAGGGCCGGCTCGCCCAGGGGCACCAGGCGCTCGCGTCCACCCTTGCCGATGATGCGTACCAGACCCCGCCCCAGGTTCAATCGCGCCAGGTTCAGGTCAACCAGTTCGCTCACGCGCATGCCGGTGGCGTAAAGCGTTTCAAGAATGGCCCGGTCACGCACCCCAAGCACCGTCGCCGGATCCGGTTGTTGCAGGAGCGACCTGACTTCGGATTCCGACAGCAGATGCGGCAACCGGCGAACCCGCGCCGGCGGCAGCAAATCCACGGTCGGATTGTCCTTGACCAGCCCCTGGCGTTGCGCCCAGGCAAAGAACTGCCGCAGGCAGGAAACCTGACGGGTGATGCTGCTGACGGCCATGCCCTGGCGCAACCGTTGTGACAAATAGTCCATCAGCGTGGCTCGCGTCAGCGGACGCTGCCCGGCGTTCTGGTAGGCGCAAAAATGGCGCAAATCCTGACGGTAGGCATCCAGCGTGTGGGCCGCCAGACCGCGCTCGGACCAGGCCGCATCCAGGAACGGATCGATCATGCTCTCCATCTGCATCGATTACCCCGCAAACCAAAACGGGGTGGCCACTGCCACCCCGTTTCGTCGTTAGCACCCAAGAAGGTCCAGGTGATGAAAACCGGTCAGCCTTTGCCGGTCAAGCGTGCCAGGCTGGTCTGTGCCGCGTTTTCAAGGTCGCTGATTTTCGATCTGGCCGTGGCCCGGAATTCTTCAACCGCCTTGCGCCGGTTGGATACTTCCGCGCTGGCCATGTCGGTGACAGCTGCCCGCAACTCTTCAACCGCAGCCAGTAAGCGGGCCATTGGATCACCGCCCGTCACGCTGAGCTTTTTCTTGCCGCGTTTCTTTTTGCCCCGTTTTTTGGTGGTTTTCTTTTTAGACGCTTTCTTTTTGGAAGCTTTTTTCTTGCCAGCTTTTTTCTTGCTGACCTTCTTCCTGGTGGTCTTTTTCTTCGAGGCTTTCTTTTTGCTCGCCTTCTTTTTGCTCGCCTTCTTCTTGCCTGCTTTCTTTTTGGAGGCTTTCTTTTTGGAGGCTTTCTTCTTGGACGCCTTTTTCTTGCCGGCCTTCTTCTTCGATGCTTTCTTTTTGGACGCTTTCTTCTTCGAAGCTTTCTTCTTGGTCACCTTGGCCGCCGGCGGCGCCTCATCTGCCGCTGGCCCGCCTGGTTCAGCAGCTGCGGAGGCGCCATCATCGGCTGCATTCTGAAGTAGCTGTGTCTCGTCCTGACTTTGCATGAGCATGCTCTCCCTGCGATGGATTCAATATCACCAGATTACTGCGAGGGAAGAGTAAAGTAATGAGAATGCAAAAGCAAACTCAAACCCATTGCCCGTGCGCGCTGCCAAGGCGCTTTGCCGCCATGTTGTATGACGGACTGCTGCTGGTCGCGTTATGGATGGCGGCAGCGGCGGTCGTGGTGGTGATCAGCGGCGATGAAGTGCCTTCCACCAACTGGCTGTTTCAGGTCTACCTGGTTGTCGTTACCTGGGCCTATCTGGCCGTGTGCTGGCGCGCCGGGCAGACGCTGGGGATGAAGGCATGGCGTATTCTGATCACCGCAGATGGATATCAAGTAACGTGGACTGCAACCATGACCCGCTTCGCCGTCGCGTTGCTGTCCTGGCTACCGGCAGGGCTGGGCTTCTGGTGGAGCCTGTTTCACCGCAAGCGAGCAACATGGCACGACCTGGCGTCAGGCACACAGCTCGTGGTGCTGCCCAAAATAGCGTCAAAGACGCCTGAGCAGGACAACGCTCAAACCCAGAATCAGGACCGCGGGCAGGAGCATCGAAAACCATAGCGGTAGCGGCCAGACCATGGCCAGGCTCTGGGTCAGACGACTCAGCACAAAAAACATCAGCCCCAGCACGACGCCAACAAACAAGCCGGGACCATGCACGCCACCGCGCCCGCCGCGAAACACGAACGGCAACGCCACCATCACCATGGCCAGCACATTGAGCGGATAGAACATCCGCTGCCAGAATGCCTGGGCATAGACCGCTTCATCCTGACCGCTGCGCCGCAGATAGTCCCGCATTTGTCGAAGATCGCTCATGGCCAACAGGCGTGGACGACTCACTGCCGCGATGAACAGTTCGGGACTCAAGCCTGATGCCAGTTGCACGTTGGCCTGGAGTTCCCCGCTGCCGCTATCGTCAAAGCCGCGCAGACTGACTCGTTCCAGCTGCCAATGATCACCCTGATGCACAGCGCGTTCGGCCTGCATGACCTGTTTCGGCTGCATGGCTTCATCAAGCTTATAGATCAGCGCGCCGACGAATTCCAGTTCGGTTTCATCTCGCCAAAGTGATCGCTCCAGGCGGATGACATAAGCCCCGTCCCGCAACCACAGCTGATCCAGATCGCCGATGTGAAGCTCACCGCTGCGCGCCTGCTGGCGTTCGGCACGGGCGCGTGATTCCAGATCGGGAATCCACCATTCGGCCACCGCCATGATCAGGAGCACGCAGCCACCGACCACCAGCAACACCCTGAAGGTCAGATGACCCCGATCAAAACCAGCCGCCCGCATCGCCACCAGTTCATTGGCCGCGGCCAGGCCACCGAGACCGACCAGAGTACCGATCAGTGCTGCAAAGGGGAATATGTCATAGACTCGGCGTGGCATCGTCTGCAGCAGATACCACGCCATTTGCACTACGCCATAGTCGCCGCCCAGACCGCGGGCCTCGCGAATCAGGTCAATCAGCAGGTGAATACTGACCAGCAGTAGCAGGGTCAGCACGATGCCGCTCAGCACCGCCCAGCCGAGGTATCGGGTCAGTCGCCAGGCCGCTACCATGTGCGCTGCCGATACCACCACAGCCAGGCGGCAGCGAACACGAGCACGGCGTGCACAGGCCACAATCCCGGCCCGCTGAGCGCGGCCCGCTGTTCCATCATGACCAGCCCGGCCTGAATGGCATTGCTGTAGACCAGGTACAGACCCAAGGCAAGCACCACACTGCCCCATCGGCCCTGGCGCGGGCTGCGGTAGGCCAGAGGAATGGCCAGTACGCCGAGCATCAGCACCGCCAGCGGCGGCGCCAGCCGCCACTGCCACTCGCGCCGCTCGGCAGGGCTTTCAGGCGGCCACAGGGCCGGTAGCGGTGCCGCCATCTCGGGCTGACCGAGCCCGCCAACATCGGGCGGCGGCAGGCGAATGTCGTTGCGCTCAAATCGCATTTCCCGCACCGGCCCGCTGGCCGGATCCGGGCCATGCTGAACCTGGTAGCCCGACAACAACGACAGGTAGCGGCTGCCGTCGGCGGCGTCCAGCCAGATTCGCCCGGTCGCAGCACTCAGGACCTCGGGCTGGTCTGGATCATCGTGCTGTATGAGGATGTTCTGCAAGCCGCCGTCGCTGCCGTCGACCGCACCGACATAGACGGTCAGGCCGCCGCGATCGAACCGCTGGAACCGCCCCGGCTCCAGCCCGCCGACGATCGCCTGCCGGGCCGCTTCAGCCATCAGCTGACCGGTCCGCTCCACCGCCAGTGGCGCCAGCCAGCCCGATACCAGCAGCAAGGCCAGCGCCCAGGCGCCGATCAGCCAGAACAAGGGCCGAAAGCAGGCTGCAAAGCCCATGCCGACCGCACGAATAACGGTGATCTCGCTTTGCTCATGGAAACGCCCCAGCGCGAGCAGCAAACCGGTCAACAAGGCCAAGGGCGCAACCATCATGACCGCCTCAGGCAGACGCAGCAGCAGCAACAGCAAGACGCTTGCCGCCGGCAGCTGTCCCTGGGCGGCTTCGGCCAGCAGCTCGGCCAGGAACAACGCCGAGACCACGCCGAGCAGAACCAACAGGGTCATGACGCTGCCGATCAGCCCCTCGCGCAGCAGGTAACGGTGCAGAATCAACATCACTGATGGGAGGTGGTTACAATGCTCGATTAGCTTTGAGGAACCAATATTCATGCAGTTTACAACCACCCAGGACTCGCCCGTCAGCATCAGCAGCGATTGTGTCGTGCTCGGCCTGGCAGAAGACAAGCGCTTCGGTCCCAGCCTGACCGAGCTGGATCAGGTCGGCAACGGCTATTTCACCGCGCTGCTCGAAACCGGCGACCTGCCGACCAAGGCAGGCAAGACCATGATGCTCCATGGCGTACCCGGCGTGACCGCGGCCCGGGTGCTGGTGGTGGGTCTGGGCAAGCCCGGCAAGCTCGATGGCGTCTCTTTCTACAAGGTGGCATGCGCCGCCGGCAAAGCGCTGCGCAACTCGCGCGCGACCAGCGCGCACTGCCTGCTGACCGAAGCCGAAGTCAAGGGTCGTGACCTGGCCGCGAAAACCCGCTTGGCCGCGCTGGGCCTGGCCTACGGTGACTATGTCTACACCGCGACCAAGCCACCGGCCGATGACGCACCGCCGCCCACTGCCCGAATCAGCTTCCGGGCCGATGACGGCGTCGCGGCGCAGCTGGCTATTGCCGAGGGTATCGCAGCCGGCGTACAGCGCTGCCGTGACCTGGGCGACCTGCCGCCCAATCTGTGCAACCCCGAACACCTGGCCAATACCGCCCGCGAACTGGCTGAACAGCATGAAGGCCTGAAGGTCGAGGTGCTTGATGAAGCCAGGATGAACAAACTGGGTATGCACAGCCTGCTGGCTGTCGGTCAGGGCAGCGCCAATCCATCTTATCTGGTTCACCTGTCCTGGCGCGGCGGCAAGGAAGACGATGCACCGCTGGCCCTGGTTGGCAAGGGCATCACATTCGATACCGGCGGCATTTCGCTCAAACCGCGCGATCTGATGGAGCAGATGAAATTCGACATGTGCGGCGCAGCGACCGCGATTGGCGTCATGGAAGCCGTGGCCCGGCTGAAACTGCCGGTCAACGTGGACTGCGTGGTCGCGGCCGTGGAAAACATGCCCGACGGCAAGGCCTACCGACCCGGAGATGTGATCACGACCATGTCGGGCAAAACCGTCGAAGTACACAACACCGATGCCGAAGGCCGCATGATCCTGGCCGACGCCCTGACCTGGACCGGTCGTTTCGTCAAGCCCGCCGCCACGGTCGATATCGCCACCCTGACCGGTGCCTGCGTGGTCGCCCTGGGTCACCATGCCAGCGGCATCATGACGCCCGACGATGAACTGGCCGAACAACTCCTCACCGCCGGCACCGAGGCCGCCGACCGCGGCTGGCGTCTGCCGCTGTGGGACGACTACCAGGAACAGATCGACACCCCGTTTGCCGACATGAAAAATATCGGCGGCATGCCGGCCGGCAGTATCACGGCCGGCTGTTTCCTGTCGCGCTTTGCCGAAGGACAGCGCTGGGCCCACATGGACATTGCCGGCTCGGCCTGGCAGTGGGGCAAACCGGAAAGCGCGACCGGACGCCCGGTGGGGTTGCTGGTCCAGTGGCTGGTGGATCGGGCCGGGGGGTGGAGTCGGAGGTGACGGTTAGAGGGGAACGGGTTACGGTTGACGGACTTCGTAACCCGTAACCCGTGAACCGTAACCCGACGCACTACAACTTCTGCCACGCTAAAGCCCTGGACCAGGCCTGATCGAAGCTGCCAATGCGCGTTGATTTTTACGAAATGAGCGGACGCTTTACCGATCCGCTGTTCGTGGCCGGCGTGCTGGTGGGCCGGGCCTGGCCCAAGGCCCGCGCCATTGCCGTGGTGGCCACTCGCAGTGAACTGGAGTCGCTCGATGAGC
>SKIE01000007.1 GCA_007116585.1 Wenzhouxiangella sp.
GCCGAACGCGCCCAGCTGATGCGCCTGCCGTGCCGAGACCCGGCCCTGCGGATAAAGGATGACAACGCGGAAACCGGGGCGGCGATGAAAAGCCGCGGCCACCGCGCCGCCGGTATCGCCGGAGGTGGCGACAACAATGGTTTGTATCGGGTCGTCCGGCGCGCGCAAGCGCGCCATGCAGGCGGCCAGAAAGCGCGCGGCGAAGTCCTTGAACGCGGCGGTTGGGCCGTGGAACAGTTCCAGCATCCAGCTTCGGCCGCGTTCGAACTCGACCAGCGGCAGCGGCAGGTCGAGCGCTTCGCGGGTAATCGCACCGAGTTCATCAACCAGCGTGCTGCCGGCGAAAAAAGGCGCGAGCACGCGTTCGGCGGTTTCGGCCAGGGTCCGACAGTCGGCCAGATCAGCAAAGCGCAGTTTCGGCAAGCCGTCCGGCACATAGAGGCCACCGTCCGGCGCCAGCCCGCGCCGGAGCGCCTCGTCCAGATCCGTCAGCGGGCTTTGGCCCAGCGTGCTCTGATATTGCATCGGCGCGTGATCCATCGGTCAGTCCAGCACGCGCGCACCAGGCGCGTCCAGCCGCGAAATCAGGGCAGTCGCGGGCAGTTCATGCCGGGCGAACGCGGCAATCATGGCATCGGCGGCCTGTCGGGCGCGGCCCTGATCAGTAAACCAGCCAAACACGCTGGGGCCGGCGCCGGAAATGGAAGCACCCAGCGCACCGTGGGCCAGGGCGGCCGCCTTGACGTCGCCAAAGCCCGGGATCAGTCCCGCCCGACGCGGCTCGATCAAGCCGTCGGCCAGACCGGAGCGGATCAGGTCCAGATCACCGCGGTAGCAGCCGGTCAGAAACAGCCCCAGCCGCGTTTGCTGGGCCACGATTTCACCGATGCTGAAGCCGGTGTGCAGCACCTCCCGTGCCGACCGGGTCTCGACCACGTGATCCGGATGCACCACCACGGCAATCAGACCGGCCGGCAGCGGGATGCGGAACAGATGGTCGGGCGCGGCGAGCACGAGGCCGCCGAGCAGCTGCGGCCCGACGTTGTCACCATGCACCGAACCCGAGGCCACCGCCTCGCCGGCCAGCGCGTGGGGGTAGAGGGCAACCGCGTCCAGCGGCGAGTCCAGCAAAGCGTTGACCGCCACCAGCGCGGCCGTGGCCGACGCCGCCGAGCCGCCCAGGCCCGATCCCAGCGGAATGCCTTTTTCAATCTCCAGCTCGACGCCGAAGTCGGCCTTCTGCGCGGCCAGCAAAGACAGCACGGCCCGACCGGCGGTGTTGTCGTTGGCCTGGCGCGGCAGATCGGTCACCGTGCCGCGGATATCGGTAATGCGCACGCCGGGCTGCGCGCAGCGCCGCGCCAGTACGGTATCGCCCGCGCCTTCCACGGCAAATCCGAGCAGGTCAAAGCCGACCGCGGCATTGCCCACGCTGGCCGGCGCGAAAGCCCGCGCCTGCAGTCGCTCACTCACAAACGCGCTCCCAGGCTCAGGGCCACGCGCAGCAGGTCGGCAAACACGCCGCCGGCAGTCACGTCCGGGCCCGCGCCCGGGCCCTGGACAATCAGCGGATTGTCGCGATAGCGCCGAGTCTGGAACGCCACCACGTTGTCGGTCAGGGCCAGGTTGGCGAACGGATGATCCCGCGGCAGCGACTTCAGCGCCACGGCAGCATGACCCTGATCGTCCAGCGAGGCCACGTATCGAAGCACCTCGCCCTGGCTTTCAGCCGCTTCCAGACGCTCAGCCATGGCCGCGTCGTGCTCGGCCAGTCCGCTGAGAAAATCCTCGACGCTGACGGCGGCCAGTTCATCCGGGGCCAGGCTTTCAACGGCCACGTCCTCCAGGCCAATCTCCAGGCCCATTTCGCGGGCAAGGATGACCAGCTTGCGCGCCACATCCATGCCGGACAGATCATCTCGCGGATCGGGCTCGGTATAACCAGCCGCGCGAGCTTCTCCGACCAGCCCGGCAAACGACATGCCGGGCTGGTAGCGATTGAACAGGTAGGCCAGCGTGCCGGAAAAAATACCGTCGATGCGGATGATCCGGTCGCCGGTGTCAACCAGGTCGCGCAGGGTCTGGATCACCGGCAGGCCGGCGCCGACCGTGGCTTCATAGCGCCAGCGCGCGCTGCCGCGCTCGAGCTGGCGTTTCAGTTGCTGATAGCGCGCGAGATCGCCGCTGCCGGCGTGCTTGTTGGGCGTGATGACGTGAATGCCGCGCTCGAGCCATTGCGGGTAGCGCTCGGCGACCTTGTCGCTGGCGGTGCAGTCAATGATCACGGCGTGCGGCAGATGGTCATCATTGATGAAATCGGCCAGACGATCCAGTTCCAGCGCTTCGTGGTCATCGCCCAGCGGTCGTTCGGCGTCTTCCGGACGAAGCCCGGGGTCGCTCAAGCGCATGCGGCTGGATGAAGCCACGGCCCGCAGGCGCAGATCCAGGTTGGCTTCGCGCTTGAGGCGCTCGGACGCGCCGAGAATCTGGCGAACCAGCGCGGAACCCACCTGGCCCGGCCCGATCAGGCCCACCGACAGCGTCTGCTCGGATAGATAAAACCCGGCATGAATGGCTTTGAGCGCGCGTTCGGCATCGGCTTCGTCCACCGCCACCGAGATGTTGCGCTCCGAGGCCCCCTGGGCGATGGCACGCACGTTGATGCCGGCGCGGGCCAGGCTGGCGAACAGGCGCGCGGCAATGCCCGGTGTGCCGGTCATCCCTTCGCCGACGATGGCCAGAATACGGATGTTGGGCACCAGGGCGATGCGATGGATCTGGTGATGACGCAGCTCACGCTCGAAGACCTCTTCGAGGATGTTCTGCGCCAGCTCGCCGGCCAGCGCCGGCACGACCACGCAGATCGAATGCTCCGACGAGCCCTGCGAGATCATGGACACCGACACATCGGCCCGATGCAGGGCAGAGAAAATCCGCTCAGCCGTACCGGGCACGCCGATCATGCCGGCGCCTTCGATGTTGATCAGGCTCATCGAGCCGATGCCGGAAATCCCCTTGACCGGCATGTCCGGATGCCCGCCGGCGTCGATCCGGGTGCCGGGGCAGTCGGGATTGAAGGTGTTGCGGATAAAGACCGGGATGTCGCGCTCCAGCGCCGGGCTCAAGGCCTGCGGATGAATGACCCGGGCGCCGAAGTAGGCCAGCTCGAACGCTTCGCGATAAGACAAATGATCCAGCAGCTCGGCCTGCGGCACCGCGGTGGGGTCGGCCGACATCAGACCGTCCACGTTGGTCCAGATGTGGATTTCCTCGGCGTTGAGCAGACGGCCGAAAATGCTGCCGGAGTAGTCCGAGCCGTTGCGCCCCAGCGTGGAGATGCGCCCCTCCGTGGTGCGGCAGATGAACCCGGTGATGACGTAGCGCTGCGCCGGGCGCTGTTTCATCAGCGCATCGATCTGAGTCTGGCTTTCGTGCCAGTCGACCGCCACCATCAACGCCGCGGGCCGGGTGCGCAGCACCTCGCGTGCGTCGATGAAGCCGGCCTCCTCACCCTGCGCCTGCAGACGCGCGGCCAGAAGCCTGGCCGACAGCAGTTCACCGTGCCCGGAAATGAGCTCCAACGCTTCGGTCGGTGCCGAGCCCATCAGCGCCAGGCTCGCCAGCAGCTGATTCAGGGTGACAAAGCGGGCCTTTAAGTCCTCGCAGGTCTCTTCCAGCAGCTCGGGATGGTCAGCCAGCAGCGCTTCGGCCGTTGCCAGGTGTTTTTGCTGCAGGTCGGCAAGCGTTTGTTGCCATGCATCGTGGCCCGAGGCGGCGGTCTCGGCCGCGGCCAGCAACGTATTGGTGACCCCGGCCATGGCAGAGACCACGACCGCCTGGGCCTCATCGTCACGACCGGCAACCAGCCCGGCAACATGCTCGATACAGCGCGCGTCGGCCAGGCTGCTGCCGCCGAATTTGTGGACGATCCAACGCATCAATGAATAACCTTGGTTGTGCAATGCCAAAGTGTACCGCCGCAGGGGGCAGAGTTCACCATTGTTGCCGGTCTATTGGCGTCGAATCACGTGGGCAGACTACAATGGCCGGTTAGATCGACAAAACAATAACAAGAGGACGAGACATGGAAGACAAGCACAGCATCGTCAGCAACTGGCTGCCGCGCTATACCGGTACCGATATCGACGACTTCGGCAAGTACATCCTGCTGACCAATTTCGACAACTATGTCGAGAAATTCGCGTCGGTGATGGGTGTCGAGGTGCGCGGGCGCGACAAGGCCATGCGCAATGCCACCAGCGACAATATTTCCATGGTCAATTTCGGCATGGGCAGCGCCAATGCCGCCACGATCATGGACCTGCTCAGCGCCGTGCAGCCCAAGGCGGTGCTGTTTCTGGGCAAGTGCGGCGGCCTGAAGAAGAAAAACAAGCTCGGTGACCTGATTCTGCCGATTGCCGCTATCCGCGGCGAGGGGACGTCAAACGATTACTTTCCGCCCGAAGTGCCGTCACTGCCGGCATTTACCCTGCAGCGCGCGATCTCGTCGACCATTCGTGATCACGACAAGGATTACTGGACCGGCACGGTCTATACAACCAACCGCCGGGTGTGGGAACACGACCGTGAATTCAAGCGCTATCTGCGCCGCACGCGCTGCATGGCCATCGACATGGAAACGGCGACCATTTTCATCACCGGCTTCGCCAACGCCATCCCGGTCGGCGCGCTGCTGCTGGTGTCCGACCAGCCCATGGTGCCCGACGGGGTCAAGACCGATGCCTCGGATCGCATCATCACGGAACAATTTGTCGACAGCCAGATTCTGATTGGCATCGACTCGCTCAAGGAAATCGCCAACGAGGGCCGCTCGGTCCGGCACCTGCGCTTTGACTGAGCGCTCTGGTGAAAACTGCAACCCATCTGGACTTCACACTTGGACATCATCAACGCCAATGAAAACATTGACCTTATCGATTGCGCTGGCCGCCATGCTCGGATCAGGAGCGGCCATGAGTGCTGACAACGACGACCCTTTTCTGTGGCTGGAAGAGATTGACAGCGAGCGCGCGCTGGACTGGGCCCGCGAACAAAACGAACGTTCGGTGGAATTTCTCGAATCGCATCCGCTGTTCGAGCCCATCCATGAGCGCAACCTGGAAATCCTCACCGCCGATGACCGGATTGCTTATCCCTCGCTGATGGGCGGACAGATCTACAACTTCTGGCGCGATGCCGAGCACGTGCGCGGCATCTGGCGGGTGACCTCGCGCGAGGATTTTCGCAACGAACGGCCTGACTGGGACACCATTATTGACGTCGACGCTCTGGCCGATGCGGAAGACGAAAACTGGGTCTGGGCCGGTGCGAGCTGTCGTTACCCGGACTACGACCGCTGTATCATCGGCCTGTCCATCGGCGGTGCCGACGCGGCCGTGCGGCGCGAGTTTGATCTCGAAACCCGGGAGTTTGTCGACGACGGCTTTGTGCTGCCGGAATCCAAGAGCTACATCAGCTGGCGCGATCGCGACAGCGTGTTCTTCGGTCCTGCCTTCGAAGACGAGCAGATGACCACTTCGGAGTATCCGCGCCAGGTCTATATCTGGCAGCGCGGCACGCCGCGCGATGAGGCCGATCTGGTGTTCGAGGCCGAGCGCGATGACGTGCTGGTCTGGGGCAGCCGGTTCTGGGATGGCGATACGCCGTGGGACATGATCGTGCGCCTGCCGACATTCTTCACCCGCGAATACCATGTGCTGCGCGATGGCCAGACCGTGCGCGTGGCAGTGCCTGACGACGCCGAAGTGGCCGGCATCATCGGCGGGCAGCTGCTGGTGGAGCTGAAGTCGGATTGGGAAGTGGGCGGCGCTACGCACGCCCAGGGTGCGCTGCTGGCCGCCGATATGGAGTCGGTGCTGGCCGGCGAGCCTGATTTCGAGCTTCTGTTCCAGCCCAACGAGCGCCAGGCCGTCAACGGCGTGGCGACCACCGAGAACACCGTCATCGTCTCCATCCTGGATAACGTGATCGGTCAGTTCCTGCGCTTTACCCGCGA
>SKIE01000212.1 GCA_007116585.1 Wenzhouxiangella sp.
CATGCGGCAGATAGGCCGAGCCGTCGACAAACTGAAAGCAGCGCGGCAACGGCGCGGCCAGCGTCGACGGGTCCAGGTCGAAGATGTCTTCGACCGTCCCGGCGTTGAGTTCGTCATAGAGTGCATTCAGCCTCGGGGCGAGATGATCCCATTGGTCCAGGGCGCTTTGCAGGCTGCCGGCGATACCGTCGGCGCGCACGGCGCGGTGCAAATCGCGGCTGACCACGATCAACGTGCCGTCGCGGCCGCCTTGTTTCAGCGTAGCCAGTTTCATGGTTTGGGTTTCCAGCTGTCGACGTAGCCGGTCCATTCGATCTGAGCGGCGTTGTCGGTGACTTCCAGCGCATCGCGCGTGTCGATCATGACGGCGACTTCCTCGGTGGCTTCGGCCTTGGGCGTAAAAGCGTTGTTCAGCGCTTTCGGGTGCGGGCCGTGGGTGAAGCCGCAGGGATGCAGGGTCATCATGCCCGGGTGGATGTTGTCGCGCGAGAAAAAGTTGCCGGCGTGGTAGAAGATCAGTTCGTCATAATCGTCGTTGTTGTGGAAAAACGGCACTTTGAGCGCGCCGGGGTCGGTCTCGAACGGACGCGGAACAAATGTGCAGATGACGAAGCGATTGCCCAGGAATGTCGTGTGCGCCGAAGGCGGCAGGTGCACCCGATGACTCATCAACGGGCGGATATCGCGCCAGTTGACCTTGACCGACACCAGGTCGCCTTTCCAGCCGACCGCGTCGAGCGGGTTGAACGGATAGGTGATGGTCGAGAGGCGATGGCGCCGCTTGACCACCACTTTCCAGGTGGCGTCATTTTGCTGGGCGCGGAACGCGTCGTTGATTTCGGGTGTGTCGAGAACGCCGGGATCAAAAATCGCGTGCGGCCCGACCAGGCCTTTTTCCGGCAGCATGTAGCTGGCGTTCGTCGCTTCGACCAACAGGATCTCGACGGCCTGTTCAGACTCGATGCGCCACATCGTGCCGCGCGGCAGGACGATATAGTCGCCGTCGCGGAAGGCCATATGTCCGTAATCACAAAACAGATCCCCTGAACCGCGGTGGATGAACAGCAGTTCGTCGCCGTCGGAGTTGCGGGCAAGATCCGGCATGTTGCCCGGGCAGGTCCAGCTGCGAATCCGAGTGTGGGCGTTGTGCATGAGTTCGGAGGCGTCCCACGGCGAGGCGCCCTGCGGTGCCAGTTGGGTTGTATCGAACGCCCGCGGTCGCAGCGGCCCTTCGAAATCCACCCAGCCGGTGGGCGGATGGCTGTGGTACATATGCGAGGCAGGGCCGAAAAACCCTTCCTTGCCGAGTTCGCGCTCGAAAGTGCCCTCCGGCAGGTCACAGTGTGCCTGCCGGCTGGCGCGTCCTTCCAGTTTTGGGTGGCTGATCCATTTCTTCATAAGTGAACCTGTGCGGTGATTGGGTGGCCGTCTCGGGAGCCGGGGTGCTGATTACAGGACGCCGCGTTGTTGCTGATCGCGCTCGATGGCTTCGAACAGCGCCTGGAAGTTGCCTTCGCCGAAGCCTGAGTTGCCCTTGCGCTGGATGATTTCGAAAAAGATCGGGCCTACGTTGGTCTGGGTGAAGATCTGCAGCAGTTGCTTGTCGGGTTGCTGGCGATCGGCATCAATCAGGATCTTGTTTTTTCGCATGCGCGCCAGATCTTCGCCGTGGTTCGGGATGCGTTTCTCGATGACATCAAAGTACGTGTCCGGCGTGGCCAGGAAATCAATGCCGTTGGCGCGCAGCGTCTCGACCGTCTCATAAATGTTGTCGGTGTAGAGCGCAATGTGCTGCACACCCTCGCCGGCGTACTGATCCAGATATTCATTGATCTGGCTTTTGGCGTCCTCCGATTCGTTGATCGGTATCGAGATGTTGCCATTGGGTGCGGTCATGGCCTGGGAACGCAGCCCGGTCTGTGCACCCTTGATATCAAAGTACTTGACCTCGTAGAAGCCAAAATGTTTTTCATAAAACGAAGCCCAAAGTTCCATGTTGCCGTTGAACACGTTGTGGGTCAGATGGTCGATGAACGTCATGCCGGCACCGCCGGGATGACGGTCGACGTCCGGATCGAACTCGAATTCGCGCTCCAGGTCCTCGCGCGAGCCGGTCAGGTACAAGGCGCTGCCGCCGATGCCTTCCAGGCAGGGCAGGTCCAGCGGCAGTTCGGCGTCGGCCGGGAGAGTGCGGGCACCCCGGGCAATCGCTTCACGGCGAACCCGTTCGGGATCACTGACGCGCAGCGCAAAGCCGGTGCAGGCCGGGCCGTGGGCGGCGGCAAAGGCGCTGGCGAAGGAGTCGGGCATTTCATTGACCAGAAAGTTGATGCCGCCCTGCCGGTATAGCGTGACCGGCCGGGAGCGATGCCGGGCAACCGGCGTGAAGCCGAGCTTCTGGAACAAATGGTGCAGCAGGCTGGGGTCGGGCGCGGCAAACTCGATGAACTCGAATTGCTGAACACCTGCAGGGTCAGGGTGATGATCTGGCATGATTCACTCCGTAGTTTCGGCTTGTGTTGACTCCAGATATTAGTTACATTTGAAACTAATGGCAAGCATGCACCCGGGTGATGTGATTCCATGATCAAGCTGGAGGAGTTTCTGCCCTACCGGCTCTCTGTTCTGGCCAACCAGGTGAGCCGCGGCATCGCCGGCACCTATTCCGAGCGCTTTGGTCTGTCGATTACCGAATGGCGGGTCATTGCCATCCTTGGCCGGTTCGACAATATTCCTGCTTCGGCGGTGGCTGCACGCTCGGCCATGGACAAGGTCGCCATCAGTCGAGCCGTCCGCCGACTGCTCGATCTCGGTTTGATTTGCCGTCAGGAGGGGCGCAACGACCGGCGCTCGAAACCACTGGCGCTGACTCATTCCGGGCGCGAGGTTTACCGGGCGATTGCGCCTGCCGCACTGGCCTTCGAGGCAAAACTGCTGGCCGCGCTCAGCGTCGAGGAGCGTAAGAGGCTGGACCTGATTATTGACAAGCTGATGGCCGCTGTTGATGAGAGCGACCGAGCGGGTGAATAGGGAAGGTTGTCAGGCCGAGGCCCTGACGGTTTTGTACCAGGATCGCTGGCTTTGTGCCATCGACAAGCCCTGCGGCCTGCTGGTGCACAAGAGCGCGCGCGGTGACGACCGGGTCTTTGCCATGCAGATGCTGCGTGATCAGCTGGGCCAGAAAGTCTGGCCGGTGCACCGCCTGGATCGAGCCACGTCCGGCGTTTTGTTGTTTGCGCTGGATACCGGGACTGCAGCGGCCGTCGGCCAGCAGATCATGGCCCGTTCGGTCGACAAGCAGTACCTGGCGGTAGCACGCGGACATACCGAGCTGGACGGCTGCATCGACAAGGCCCTTGCAACCGGTGATCGTCGGGCAGAGCAGCCGGCGCTTACGGACTACCGGCGATTGGCCACCATGGAACTGCCGATTCCGATCGGCCGCTATGCCAGCGCCCGCTACTCGCTGGTCGAGGTGTTTCCGCACACCGGCCGCACTCACCAGATCCGTCGCCATTTCAAGCACATTTTTCATCCGCTTGTCGGCGATACCACCTATGGCGAAGGCCGCCACAACCGGCTTTTTCGGACGGAGTTCGCCTGTCACCGGTTGCTGCTGCACGCCGCTGAACTGCGACTGGCGCATCCGCATACCCACGAGCCACTGTGCCTGCAGGCGCCACTGAGCGGTGCTTTTGCCCGGATTAAGCGGCTGTTTACGGCGACCGGCCTGCCATAATGGCCTTTGAGACGGAAACATTGACGTACCGGGTGCCTTACCCACTGGAGAAAGCATGAGTCTGAGTATTCACAGCCGCTTTGACAGCGGCAATATCGAAGTCCTGGCGGCAGAGCGCGCCGACGACATCCGCCTGCGCATCCGGCCCGATGCAGGCGATCGACACTTTCAGTGGTTTTTCTTTCAGGTGGCCAATGCGGCGGGCCAGGCCTGCCGGATGACCATCGAGAACGCGGGCCAGGCTTCTTATCCGGACGGGTTTCGCGATTATCAGGCCGTGTGTTCGAGTGATGGCGCGGAGTGGCGTCGGGTACCGACCGGTTTTGACGGGGAAAAACTGGTGATTGAACACACACCGGAAACGAACTCGGTCTATTTCGCGTACTTCGCCCCCTACAGCCTGGCCCGCCACGAGCAGCTGATCGCCGACGCGCAGCGTCACGAGCAGGTTCAGGTGGAGAGCCTGTGTACCACGCCGGATGGTCACCCGCATACCCTGCTGACCATCGGCGAGCAGGCTGCCGGCAAAAAGCAGCTCTGGATCACGGCCCGACAGCATCCGGGCGAGACCATGGCCGAGTGGTGGGTCGAAGGCTTTCTGGAGCGCTTGCTGGACGACGATGACCCGGTCGCCCGTGCCCTGCTGGATCAGGCGGTGGTTTACCTGGTGCCGAACATGTGTATTGACGGGGCCGTTCGCGGGCATTTGCGCTGCAACGCAGCAGGCCGAAACCTCAACCGGGAGTGGCGTGATCCTTGCTCGGAGGCATCACCCGAGGTGTTCTACGTGGTCGAGCGCATGCAGCAGACCGGCGTGGATTTCTCGCTGGACGTCCACGGTGACGAGGCCCTGCCCTACAACTTCATCGCCGGACCCGAAGGCGTGGCCAGCTGGAACGCGGAACGCCAGGCCGAGCTGGATGCCTTCAAGCAACTTCTGGCCACGATCAGTCCGGACTTCCAGACCGAACATGGTTATGAGGTCGATGCGCCCGGCTCGGCCGATCTGCGCAAATGTTCCGACTATGTGGCTGAGCGCTTCGGCTGTCTCGCCGTGACCCTGGAAATGCCGTTCAAGGACTCCGCCATCACGCCCATGCCGGATACGGGCTGGAGCCCGGGCCGCAGTTATCACCTGGGTCGAGCGTGTGTGGACGCGATCTGGCAGTGGTTGAATCGGATGGCGGCTACCAGATAGCTGATCACCGCCGCGGTGATCACCAGCGCCTGCAGATGCCAGGCCTGGTCGGCCAGTCCGGCCAGTCCTACAATGCCTGCCACGAGCACGCTGAAAGATGTGACGGTCAGCAGGGCGGTTGCCTCGTGTTCGGTCCATGCGATCCACAGCAGCGCCGGCAGGCAGACCAGCCAGGGCAGCAGCGGCCCGACTGGCGCACCGATCCGGGGCATTGCCAATACCGAAATCAGGGTCAGTGTGGCCAGAATCGCCAGCTTCGGCAGTGCCTGCGGCACGGCATCCAACCATTGTTCGCGGCCCTGCGGGAGCAGAGACGGCAGGTACAGTCCGTCCTGCCTCGCCCAGCGGGCCAACAAGGCGGCCAGCAGCGGGGCAACGGTAATCAGGCCGGCAAAGTCACCGATCCAGCGCAGAATGATCAGCGGCTGCAGGCTGGACCAGTCGGACATCCCGCTCCAGGCCAGACTCAAAGCGCCCAGTCCAGCGGTCGCTGCGGTCGCAACCAGACCGGCCACGATAAACCAGAGCACGTTGGCAACCGGCTGATGGCGGAGACTTTCGGCGCCTCGCCGGCGCAGCATCACGGCAATGGCGGCATAGGCCAGCGTATGGCTCAGAGCAAACGCCGCCCCGGCCAGTATCACGTCGATGGTGCCAAGACCGCGTGGGGCAGCCTGGTCGGCCAGTAGGGTGACGACCAGGCAGCCCAGCCATAGCGGCGGTAGTGCGCGCAGTCCAATGACCAGCACGGCGGCAAACGTGACGCCGGCAGGCGGAAACCACAGACTCGTGTTGGGCGCGTACTCGAACAGCGCTGCGGCACCGAAGCCCATCATCCAGGCGCCGAAAATCGTGAGTTGCAGCGGCAGTTCGTCGGCCCATCGCTGCAGGCCGGAAGGTTGTTCGTCGGAGCTTGGGTTCAAGGGACGGACTTTGGCCGGAACTAGGGGTATTGAGCAGCGCGGAACCATACCTGCGCATGTGATGTTCGTCAATGTTCAGGTGTCGGCTTGAGCGCGTTGGGCAACAGCGGATGATTGTCGTCAACGAAAACCCCGGCAGGGATCACTGCAC
>SKIE01000154.1 GCA_007116585.1 Wenzhouxiangella sp.
CTCAGTCGCGTGGCCAGCAGCCTGGTCAGCGCCCACCCGAACGCCGGTTTGCCCAACGAGTTTGGTGAATACGACGAAAGCCCAGAAGCGATGGCCAAGGTCATTCGCGGCTTTGCCGAGGAAGGCCTGGTCAACATCATTGGCGGCTGCTGCGGCACCACGCCGGAGCATCTGGCGGCCATTGCCGGGGCCGTTTCCGGATTCAAGCCACGTCGACTGCCCTCGGAGCAAGCGGCATGAGCGAGACCAAGGCCGCCCGACATCTGACCTGCCTGAGCGGCCTGGAGCCGCTGGTGATCACGCCGGATATCGGGTTCGTCAATATCGGCGAACGCACCAACGTCACCGGCTCGGCCCGCTTCAAGCGCCTGATCCTCGAAGACCGCTACGACGAGGCCATTGAAGTCGCTCTGCAGCAGGTCGAAAACGGCGCCCAGATCATTGATGTCAACATGGACGAGGGCCTGCTTGATGCCGAGCAGGCCATGGTGACGTTCCTGAACCTGATTGCCGCCGAGCCGGACATCGCTCGCGTGCCGGTGATGATTGACTCCTCCAAGTTCAGCGTTATCGAAGCGGGCCTGAAGTGCCTGCAGGGCAAGGGCGTGGTCAACTCGATCAGCCTGAAAGAAGGCGAAGCCGAATTTCTCAGGCACGCCCGCCGCATCCGCCGCTATGGCGCCGCCGTGGTCGTGATGGCGTTCGATGAGAACGGCCAGGCCGATGAGGCAGGACGCATGCTCGAATGCCTGTCGCGTGCCTACAAGCTGCTGACTGAGCAAGCCGGCTTTCCGCCGGAAGACATCATTTTCGACCCCAACATCTTCCCGGTGGCCACCGGTATTGAAGAGCACAACAATTACTCGGTCGAGTTCATCACCGCCGCGCGGGAATTGAAAAAGCGCTTTCCCCACAGTCATGTCTCCGGCGGGGTGTCGAACATGTCGTTCTCCTTCCGCGGCAACGATGTGGTGCGTGAAGCCATGCACTCGGTCTTTCTGTTCCATGCCACCCGCGCCGGCATGGACATGGGCATCGTCAACGCCGGCCAGCTGGCCGTGTATGACGACATCGACCCGGAACTGCGCGAGCTGGTCGAAGACGTGGTGCTCAACCGTCGCAGCGATGCGACCGAGCGCCTGCTCGAAGCAGCAGAACGGTTCAAGGGCGACGGCAAGCGCGAAGAAAAAGACGAAGCCTGGCGCGACAAGCCGGTCGCCGAGCGTCTGAAATATGCGCTGGTCAAGGGCATCGACAAACACGTCATCGAGGACACCGAGGAAGCCCGCCAGGCTCACCCAAGCTCGCTGGAGGTCATCGAAGGGCCATTGATGGACGGCATGAACCATGTCGGTGACCTGTTCGGTGACGGCCGCATGTTTCTGCCGCAGGTGGTGAAATCCGCCCGAGTCATGAAAAAGGCGGTTGCCCACCTGGTGCCCTACCTGGAAAAGGAAAAAAAGGTCGGCGACAAGAAAGGCAAGATCCTGATGGCCACTGTCAAGGGCGATGTCCACGATATCGGCAAGAACATCGTTGGCGTGGTTCTGGCCTGCAATGGTTTCGATATCGTCGATCTGGGCGTGATGGTGCCGGCCGAGAAAATCCTTGACGAGGCCAGAAAACACGATGTCGACGTCATCGGCTTGTCCGGTTTGATTACTCCGTCGCTCGATGAGATGGTCAGCGTCGCCGAGGCCATGAAGCGCAGTGGCTTTGAGGTGCCGCTGATGATCGGTGGGGCGACCACTTCCAGAGCCCATACCGCCCTGAAAATCGAGCCCTGCTACGACCACGGCGTGGTCTGGGTCAAAGACGCCTCGCGCTCGGTGGACGTTGCACGCAAGCTGGCCACGCCGCGCAGTCGGCCGAATTTTTTAAGCGGCATCCGGGCCGACTACGAGGAATACCGCGAACGCGCGGCCTCAAAAAAGACCCGCAAGCCACTGCTGTCTCTGGACAAGGCACGCGCAGCGCGGTTCAAACCGGACTGGGAGAGCTTCCGGCCCGAGGCGCCGCTGCAGCCGGGCCTGCACCAGATCGATGCCTGGCCGCTGGACGACCTGGCCCGCTACATCGACTGGACGCCGTTTTTCAGAACCTGGGAACTGGCCGGTCGTTACCCGGACATTCTTGATGACGACGTGGTCGGCGAGACGGCCCGCAGCCTGTTTGAAGACGCTAAAGACATGCTCGATCGCATCATCAGGGAGCGCTGGCTGACCGCCAGCGGCGTGTGCGCGCTGTGGCCGGCCGCGGCCGACGGCGATGACCTGGTGATCTACACCGACGAGACCCGGTCAAAGGAACTGGCGCGACTGGTGTGCCTGCGCCAGCAGGCCGACAAGTCTTCGGAAAACCTGTGCCTGGCCGATTTTGTCGCGCCGGTTGACTCAGGTGTGCCCGACTGGGTGGGAGGCTTTGCCGTCACCGCCGGGCTCGGTATTGAAGAAGCGGCAAAGAACCTGCCAGAACACGATGACTACGCCGACATCATGCTCAAGGCCCTGGCCGACCGCCTGGCCGAAGCCATGGCCGAGGCCCTGCACGCGAAAGTCCGGCGCGATATTTGGGGGTATGCTGCCGATGAGGACGTGGACAACGAGTCACTGATCGACGAACAATACCGTGGCATTCGGCCGGCACCCGGCTACCCGGCCTGCCCCGACCACAGCGAGAAGACCAAGCTGTTCGAACTGCTGGATGCTCCCGGTCGCCTCGGCATGACGCTGACCGAGAACTTCGCCATGCTGCCCACCGCCGCGGTCAGCGGCCTGTACTTTGCCCATCCCCAGTCGAAGTATTTTGTGGTCGGGAAACTGGGCCGCGATCAGGTCGAGGACTATGCCCAACGCAAGGGCATTGATCTGGAAACAGCCGAGAAGTATCTGCGGCCGAATCTGGGGTACTGAGGACAGATTATGGTCTGGAACTACCAGACCAGATCATCGGGCACCGGCGGGTAGTCCGAGCCGTCATCCTCGGGCTCTTTCGGCGTCAGGTCCGGCACCAGGTCAGGCGCCACGGCCCGAAACTGCTCCATCACCTCCAGGCTGACCAGCAGATACGAGCCACGCAGCGAAACCACGCCGAGCTCCCCGACGTTGAGTTGCTGACGCTGCTCGGGTGTGCACAGCACCCGCCGGATACGGCCAAGATGCTCGAAATAGCGCGGGCAGTCAGCGTCCTTGCGGTTGAGCGTCTGCCCGCGAATGATGCCGTCGAGTTCCAGGTTGCGCTTGCGCCGTGCCTCCTGCGCCGCCACCCGCTCTTTCTTGATCCGCTCCTTCTCGGCCGCCTCGGCCTGCTCACGCGCCTTGTAGGCGCGGGCCAGATCGGACTGCGCAGAAGAGGGCTTGCGCTGCTGCTTGCGGGCCGGGCGGGCGTTGCGCTTGCTCTTGCCCCCAGAGCCACGCGAGGAGGGTCCGGGTGACGGTTTTGGCTTGTCTTCAGCCAGCCCTGCCTTGAGCAGGGCGTCCTGCAGTGATCCCATGACGATGTACTACATCAATGCATCAATCGTCATGCACCTCGATCAACTCGACCTCGAAGATCAGCGTCGAGTTGGGGCCGATCGGGCCGGGCCGGCCTTGCTCGCCGTAGGCCAGTTCTGCCGGAATGAAAAACTCGAAGGTCGCGCCTTCCTGCATCAACTGCACACCCTCGGTCCAGCCCGGAATGACCTGGTTCAGGCCAAAGGTGGCCGGCTCGCCGCGCGCGTACGAGCTGTCGAATTCGACCCCGTCAATCAGGGTGCCGCGATAGTGCACGGTGACCCGATCGGTCTCGCTCGGGCTGCGGCCGTCGCCTGGTTCGATGACGCGATACTGCAGTCCGGACGCGGTTTGTTCCACATCGGGGTTCTCACGATTTTCAGCCAGGAAGGCCTGCCCATCGGCGAGGTTGCGCTCGGCTTCTTCACCGCGCTGTGATTCCAGTTCCTGCTGGCGGCGCTGCATGAAGGCATCCCGCTCGGCCAGGGCCTCGTCCTGGGTCAGGCGAGTCTCTTCGCCGGCATAGGCAGCTCGCAGTGCCTCGACCAGCAGATCAATATTGAGATCCATGCCCTGTTCGGCCAGAGACTGTCCGATATCCATGCCAATGGTGTAGCTGAGGCGGTCATCCGGGGTTTCGAGCGCCTGAACGGCGGTCGGGGCAGCTACTGCCAGAGACAGCGTAACGGCTGCAAGTTGGATCGTCGTGCGCATGAGTACAACTCCTGAAATCAAGGGGTAAGGTCGGTGTGGAAACAATCGAGATTGAAAAGTAACCTGCGAGTTTATCAGATCGGTTTGGCGGCCCGCCCGATCTGTCAAGCCAGTTGCTGTATCGGATCAGGCGCAGTGCCGCGTTCCGGGCAAGGTGCCACACGATTGGCTTGACTGCGTATTGGTGTTGTAGTAAAGTAATACACCAACACGACTTGAAAAAGAGATCATCATGTTGCCGCTGGCCCGAGAAAAGCTGTTCCATATACCTCACGGCCTGGCTGCCGTTGCGACCTGCGTCTGCCTGGCACTTGCCTTTTCCACCGACCTGGAGGAGCGGGAACAGCGCATTGCCGCAGCGCAGAAGCAGCCGACAACCGTGGTCCGCACGTTCAACAACGAAGGCGGCCGCGGCGACTCGGTCGCGGCCGGCGAACAAACAGTCCAGGATGCCAGCGCCGGTCGCGCCATGCGCCAGCTGTTGCCCTGGTTCCCCGGCCTGTCGCATGGTGGCGGATGAGCGCACGCTGGGACGATAACCAGCCGATCTACTGGCAGCTGCGGGAAAGAACCGTGGCGGCCATCATCGACGGCACGCTGGCCGAAGGGCAGCCCCTGCCGTCGGTTCGGCAAGTCGCGGTCGATTTCCAGGTCAATCCGCTGACCGTCTCAAAGGCCTATCAGTCGCTGGTCGACGACGATCTGATCGAAAAGCGCCGCGGGGTAGGCATGTTCGTGCGCGATGGCGCGCGAGGCCAGCTTCTGGAGAGCGAGCGCGAGCATTTCCTGAAGGAGGAATGGCCACGACTGGCCGAAAAAATACGCCAGTTGGGGTTGTCGCTGGAAGAATTGATTGAACTGGAGCGCGCGCAGCGCAGGGAGAAGCCATGACGGCCATCATTCAAGCTCGTGGATTGACGCGCCATTACGGTCGCTTCAAGGCACTGGATGGTATTGACCTGAACATCCCGCCCGGCCGCATCGTCGGCCTGATCGGCCCCAATGGTGCCGGCAAGACCACCGCACTGAAGGCCATCCTCGGCCTGTCGCGCTATCAGGGCGAGCTGTCCGTCCTTGGCATGAATCCCGCTCGCCAGCGTGATGAACTGATGCGGGAGGTCTGCTTCATCGCCGATGTCGCCGTGCTGCCGCGCTGGGCCCGGGTGCAGCAGATCATCGAGCTGACCGAACGGCTGCACCCGAAGTTTTCGCGCCAGCGCTGCCTGCACTACCTGTCGGCCACCAAGATCAAGCCTGCCGCACGCATCAAGACCCTGTCCAAAGGCATGGTGGTGCAATTGCACCTGGCTCTGGTGATGGCCATTGAAGCCAAACTGCTGGTGCTGGACGAGCCCACGCTTGGGCTGGACATTTTGTTCCGCAAGCGGTTCTACTCGAACCTGCTCAATGACTACTTCGACGAGAACCGCAGCATTCTGGTCACAACCCACCAGGTGGAGGAAATCGAGCACATCCTGACCGACCTGATCTTCATCAAGGATGGACGGCTGGTGCTCAACAGCAGCATGGATGATGTCCAGGAGCGCTACGCCGAGCTGATGGCCAAGCCCGATCAGGTCGAAGCTGCCCGCGCACTCGGGCCGATTCACGAAAGGGTCCTGTTCGGTCGCCATATCTTCCTCTACGACCAAGCCCCGCTGGACCGCCTCGAAACGCTGGGCGAGTTGCACCAACCCAGCGTCGCCGATCTGTTTGTCGCCCTGATGGGCGAGTCCGACTCCGCCGATCAGAACC
>SKIE01000036.1 GCA_007116585.1 Wenzhouxiangella sp.
GATCAGGAATTTCCTTGCGGCACGGGGCACACCAGGTCGCCCAGTAGTTCAACACCACCCAATCGCCGCGGTAGTCGCTCAGGCGAACAGTCTCGCCTTCCAGCGAGGGCAGCTCGACCTCAATGGGCTCACCGGCCCAGGCCGGCGCTGCCAGGCAGGTCAGCAGTCCAATGAACATGAAAGCGTTTTTCATCGTGTCTCCAGATCGAACGTCAACAGGGATTTGACCGGTTTTTTCAGCAGCGGTGCGGCCTGGGCATCGACCGCCTTGAGGCCCTCGATCAGGGCACGATCCCAGTAGCTCTCTCGCGGCAGCTCGTCCAGCTCGCCCAGCGGCAGTATGAACGCGCCGCTGCGGTAGAGTTCATCCACGGTCATTTCATCCAGATCGGCCGTCAGCAACCAGTCACCATCATCGTCGGCCTGGATGAAGCGGGCGTCATGAAACCAGCCGAGAATGCGCCGCAGTTGCCCATCCGTAGCAGCCGATTCCCTGCTCAGCAGCTCACCGGTCGATAGAGCATCGCCGCGTCGCTGGGCCTGCCAGAAATGCCCCAGCAGACGAATGGCCAACAGCAGTTCATGGCGCGGGCTCCAACGCCATTCGGCGCGCCGGTAGTTGAAGGTTGTCAGCGCCGCGGCGACGGACGCACCCAGCAGAACGACCACCCACGACAGATAAATCCAGACCAGGAACAGCGGCACGGTGGCCAGGGCGCCGTACAGGCGCTCGTACGTGGGAAAGTTGGTGACATACAACACGAAGCCGGCCTTGGCCAGTTCAAACATCAGCGCTGAAAGCGCCGCACCGGCCAAAGCATGGTGCCAGCGCACCCGGCGGTTGGGCACGACGATGAACACCAGCGTGAAGCCGATCAGCGCGACCAGGAACGGCGCCAGCTTGAGCATCAGATCCTGCAGCATCCCGCGCACGATTTCGGGCGCCAGCAAGGGCAAGGCGGCAAAATACGAGGTCAGCGCCAGGCTGGCGCCCACCAGCAGCGGGCCCAGCGTGAGCACCGCCCAGTAGATGACCAGCCGGTTGGCCGGACGCCGCTGGGTGCGGACCCGCCAGATCCGGTTCAGGCTTCGCTCGATGGTCGACATCAGCAAAATGGCCGTGGCGATCAGAAACACCGTGCCGGCGCCGGTCAACCCTGCCGTGCGGTCGACGAACTCGCTGATGTAGGCCTGGATCACATCACCCGCCGCGGGCACGAAGTTGGCGAAAATGTAGGCTTCGACCTCATCCGCCCAGCGATCAAACACGGGGAAAGCCGAAATGACGCCGAACATCACGGCCATTAGCGGCACCAGCGCCAGCAGGCTGGTGTAGGCCAGCGCGCCGGCGGATTCAAAGCTTCGGTCCTCGCGAAAGTGCTGCCACAGGTGGCGACTGAACGCGCGCAGCCAGCGCGGATCCAGCAGGGCCTCGAGCGGCGTATGCGCACGGCCTGTTGACAACGGTCGCCTACCGTTTATCTTCTGCTTCCCGCCAGTTGATGATGAACTACCGATGCCACTCACTCCTTTTCGCAATCTGCACCGCCCGGGCCAGCGCCCGGATACGACCGAGTATCTCAGACATTCACCCGCAGCGGACCCCGCAGACCGCAATCGCGGCCGCCTCGTGGTGCAGTTGACGGCGGCTTCCGGCAGGATCGATCATGGCTGAAATCCTGATCGTTTGCCACTCCGTGCATGGCAACACGCTGGCCATGGCCAGAGAAGTAGCGCGCGGCGTTGAATCCGTCGACCACGCTGCAGCGCGACTTCGTGCGGTCGCGCCGGTGACATCGGCCATCGATCCCACCGCCCGGGAACCGGCCGCGGACGGCCCGGCTTTGGTTGCACCGTCCGACCTGCATGAATGCGCCGGGCTGATCCTGGGCAGCCCGACCCGCTTCGGCAACATGGCCGCAGCGGTCAAGTACTTCCTCGACGGGACGGCCAGCGAGTGGGTGTCGGGCGCGCTGGCGGGCAAGCCAGCCGCAGTCTTCACTTCCACCGGGAGCCTGCATGGTGGCCAGGAATCAACCCTGCTGAGCATGATGCTGCCCCTGATGCATCACGGCATGGTGCTGGTGGGGCTGCCCTACTCTGAACCCGAGCTGTCGTCGACGCGCAGCGGCGGAACGCCTTACGGGGCCAGCCATCTGGCCGGCAAGGACAGCGACCGCGCGCTGGATGAGGACGAGGTTCGCCTGTGCCGGGCGCTGGGACGGCGCGTTGCCGATATCGCGCTTCGCCTGTCATGAGCGCCATGAAACAGCCCCTGACCCTGTGCCGGTGGTCACTGCTGGCGCTGATTGCGCTTCAATTCATCTGGTTCGGCTGGCTGCGCCCTCCGCAGCAGATTTCTATGGCCGCCGCGCTGACGCTGACCACGGCGCCACTGGTCATTCTGCTGCCGCTTGTCTGGCGCCTGCGGCCTCGGCCGCTTGTTGTGGCAGGGCTGGTGCTGCTGATCTATTTTTCGGTCGGGGTGATGGAGGCGTGGGCGAATCCTGCCGTGCGCCTGCCGGCGCTGTTGCAGGTGGCGCTGGTGCTGGTTTACTTCACGGCGCTGGCGACGATTCGGCGGCGGCCGCCACCGGGCGCGTCAGCCGACTGAGCGCCAGCAGCAATCGGCGCGCGTGCTCGGCCTCCGGCGAGGGTTGACCCTGCTCGCGAACGCTGGCCGGAACCTGGTCCCAGCGCGCCTGCAGAACCGAAAGCTGCTCCAGGCCGTCGTCTGCCAGCCCCCGCATCAAGCGCGCGTCGTCACGCCGTCGCCGAACCTGGTCGCGGGTCAGCAAACCAGCGCTTCCTGCGACCTGGCGCCGGAGGTCAGCCTCGTGCCGAACCAGGCGCGGATAATGCAGCTCCAGTACTCGCCGCAGTAGCGCATTGCCGTCGGCCACCGCGGCCATGGCCACGGCCAGCCCATCGTCTTCGCGCCCGCTCAGCAAGCGCGCCGTTACGGCCCGCTCGCGTCTGGTCACCAGGCTGTCGAGCTCGCCCTCCAGGCGCGCCCGTAGCAGGGCCGGACGAGGTGTGTCCAGCATCTCGACGCGATCCCCGCTCAGAAACCAGTCGCGCCATTCCGCCCCGCTGGCCCAGTTCGCCTGTAGCTGCGCATTGGCACTGGTCGGCAGGGACGCGAAGTAAGTCAGACGATTGGGAACCAGGCCACGGCGGCCGGAGGGAAGCTGACTGGCAATCGGTTCACCGGCCATCCCGGCGGGACAGTCCAGAGCCAGGATGTCGTCTCCGGCGCGGGCGAACAGGTAGTGCTGCCGGTCGACTGCGGTCAGCCGATACCGGAACACGGTGTCCGGGCCGCTGCCATCGTCGAATGTTCCGATCAGTTCAAACGACAGGCGACCATGGTAGTTGGCCACTTCATCATCGCCCTGTCGCGCCGAGCGCATTTCCCGATCTTCCCACCGCACCTGGTCATAGCACAAACCCAGCCGACCAATATCAAGTTGATCAGCCAGCAGGTAGGTACCGGGAAACAGCCCGAGTAAGGCTCGGCTGACCGGCAACTCGGCCCGGGCACCGCAGGTCAAACCCTCATCGCAGGGTCGAACGCCGAGATTCTCTGGACGGTAGGTCGTGGCCTGATCCGCACCAACGTCGAGATCGATGTCCGAACCGGGCCGGGTGTGCTCAGCGGTAAAAGCCTCATAGGCCTGGTCCAGTGCGGTTCTCAGGTCTGCCAGTGCGCGGCCTTGCTGCAGCAGCAGCCGACTGACCGGGTCACGCCGTTGTCCGCCATGGCCACTGAGGCAATCCAGCCGGGCCGAGCGAGACGCTTCCTGTGCCTCAATCCGCTCCTGCAGCGACAGCATGGCACCCTGCCAGCGCTCGGCGCTGAAAAAAACCGGCCGCAGCGGTACCCAGCTGGCCAGGGCCTGGGTCACGATCGACCACTCCAGCGGACTGTTCCACACCGCCGGCTGGCAGTCGATCTGCAGCTGCTCGCCCAGGTAGCCATCCAGGTAACGCGCCCGCTGCCAGCTCACAAGGCCCAGCTCCCGGCGCAGGAACGCGGGCGCAAACGGCCCGCTGGCGCCGCCGACCAGCTCATCGGTGTCGAGTCCATTGTCCAGCAGGGCAAACAGCCTTTCCGGGCACTGCTCGAACAATTCGCGCGGCAGCGGGCCAACCATATCCGGCACCGGGTAGCAGTCATCAACGGCGGCCTTGATCTGATCACGAACCGGCTGATCAAGGTAGAACGCAGCATCAGGCGCGAACAGCGCCAGCCGGAAATAGGCATCGGCAAGCTCGGCCAGGGCCTTTTGACGCTGTGGGGGATGATCGGCGAGGTAAGCCGCCGCATCTTCCAGCTGAGCGACCACCACCGGCAGCCCGGTGTCAATCCGGGCCAGCCTGGCCAGGCCGGCCTCGCTGATGACGGCGAGCACATCCTGCTGAGGCTCAAGCGTGTCGTTGGCCTCCACGACAGTCAGCCAGACCAGGCTTTCAAACAGTTGCCAGACGGACCGCAACTCGTCCCCGGCGCGCCAGCTGCTCAGGCTGCCGATCCGGGCGATTTCTGCCAGCAGGCCGGGCTGTTCACTCCGATCCATTTCCGGCAGACCTGCGGCAAGCACGGCGCGTTCGGCTGCCGCCGCGCGTTCAAAAGACGCGGCCTGGGCAGCCTGCGCCGCCGGACCTGCCCAGAACGCCGAAAGCTGCAGTTCGGCGTCCTCGACTTCAGCGTCGACCAGGCGCGAACGGACCTGCTGCCAGATCTCATCCGGGCGCGCCATCAACGCGGCTGCCTGCTCGCCGTCGTCAAGCCAGGGTACACTGCCTCGAATCAGCGTGTCGACCAGAATCGACCGCAGCGCTGGCGATGTCGACCCCAACGTGCGCGACTGGACCAGCAGTCCGAGATTGCCGTCAAGCAGTACGGTTTCGCGCACCGGATCAAGGCCCGATCGACCCTGTGCCGCAAGGACGCGAGCGTCCAGTTGGCGGCGCCAGTCATACGGGTCGGCACCAGGATCTGCCAGCCAGGCGGCGGCGGCGCGTGTTCGGGCGCGCGCATCGAGTGCGGTCTGCGGCAGCCAGTGCCAGCTGCGCAACTCGTTACTGTCGAGCACCGGCAGGGACCACCCGGCCAGGGGCCAGACCAGCGCAAGAATTAACAGGGCCTTGGTTTTCATCGCCGCTATACTACTGCACTCGCTTCAACACCCCTCTCCCTCCAACAGGCTTCCGTTTGGACACCCTCAATATCCTCACCACCGGCGGCACGATCGACAAGATCTATTACGACGACAAGTCGGATTACAAGATCGGCGAACCGGAAATCAATCGCATTCTGCAGGCCATGAATGTCGCCTTTCGCTGGGAGGTGCGTGCGCTGCTGCGCAAGGACTCCCTGCACATGACCGACGCCGATCGCAGCTTGATTCGCCAGGCCGTCCTGGCCAGCGACGACCGCCATTTCCTGATCACGCACGGAACCGATACGATGACCGACACCGCGATGGCCCTGGGCGACATGGGAGAGCGCGTCATCGTGATGACCGGCGCATTGCACCCGGCACGCTTTATTGACTCCGACGCGGTTTTCAACATCGGCTGCGCCATCGGCGCGGTGCAGACGCTGCCCCCCGGGGTATGGATTGTCATGAACGGTCAGGTGTGGGATCCGGTTCACGTGCGCAAGAACCGCTCGGCCAACCGCTTCGAGGCCTGCTAAGGGGTCATTAAAAGCCTGGCGCTCTAAACCTTGATCTGACCGTTACGAACAAACGGCGGCTTGACGATGCGGGCCGGCAGTTGCTTTCCACGCAGCTCAACTTGCGCTCCGGTCGAGTCCCCGAATGGAATTCTGGCCAGCGCAATCGGACAGCCCAGGGTCGGCGAGAAACTCCCGCTGGTCACTTTGCCTGAGCCTTCCGCCACATGGACACTCGCACCGCCGCGCGGAATCGCCCCCTTGTCC
>SKIE01000120.1 GCA_007116585.1 Wenzhouxiangella sp.
CGCCTGCCGCCTTGTTGGTAAAGGTGACCGCCAGCAGGCTCATGGGCGAGACATGGTGCACCTGGATCAGCCAGGCGATTCGGTGCACCAGCACCCGCGTCTTGCCTGAACCCGCGCCGGCAAGCACCAGCAGGTGCCCATCGTCGGCGGTGACGGCCTGGCGCTGGGCGTCGTTGAGCTCATCCAGCAGGTGAGAGACGTCCACTGATTCAGTCCTGGTCGCGGCTGATCGCGTGGTGCCCGATGTCGCTGCGATGGAAGGCGTCTTGAAAACCGATCCGGGCGGTCCAGTCCAAGGCCCGTGCCTGTGCCCGGGCCACGCCGTCACCCAGGGCTGTCACGCACAACACCCGGCCGCCGCTGGTCACGACCTGATCGCCCTCCAGCCGGGTCCCGGCATGGAAGATCTTGACTTCATCGGGTGGTGGGATATCGATGCCGGCAATGGCTTTGCCCTTGGTATAAGAGCCCGGATAGCCGCCGGCAGCGATCACGATGCCTAGCGCCGTGCGTTCATCCCAGTCCAGCTCGATCTGATCAATCCGGCCGTCCAGCACGGCCAGCAGGGTATCGACCAGATCAGACTTCAGCCGCATCAGAATCGGCTGGGTTTCCGGGTCGCCAAAGCGGACGTTGAACTCCAGCACCTTGGGGCCGTTCGGTGTCAGCATGACCCCGGCGTACAGAAAGCCGGTAAAACGGCAGCCGTCGTCGCTCATGCCGGTCAGGGCCGGCCCGATGACTTCATCCATGATCTGCTGATGCACCGCATCGGTGACTGCCGGTGCCGGCGAGTAGGCGCCCATGCCCCCGGTGTTTGGGCCCTGGTCGCCATCGTCGCGGCGTTTGTGGTCCTGGCTGGAGGCCAGCGGCAGGGCGGTCTCGCCGTCAGCCAGCACGATGAAGCTGGCCTCCTCTCCGACCAGAAGCTCCTCGACCACCACGCGGCTGCCGGCCGCGCCGAAGGCCGAGCCCGAGAGCATGTCGGTCAGAGTGTCCCGGGCCGAATCCTCGTCTTCGACAATGACGACGCCCTTGCCGGCGGCAAGTCCGTCGGCCTTGAGGACCACCGGGTAGCCCATCAAGCGCGCTTGTCGCTGCCCCTCCTCGACGCTGTCGACCACGGCATGGGCGGCGGTCGGGATGCCGTGACGGGCCATGAACTCCTTGGCAAAGGCCTTGGACGACTCCAGCTGGGCGGCTTTGGCCGTTGGCCCGAAGCAGCGCAGATCATGCTCGGCGAACCGATCGACCACGCCGGCTGCCAGCGGCACTTCCGGCCCGACGATGGTCAGACCGACGTCCTCCTTGCGCGCCAGATCGACCAGCCCGTCGATATCATCAGCGTCGACCGGGACATTGCGTACGTCAGGCTCCAGTGCTGTGCCGGCATTGCCGGGTGCGACCAGAACCCCGGAAACCAGGGTCGATTGGGCCGCCTTCCAGGCGAGCGCATGCTCTCGACCGCCGCTGCCGATGATGAGAACTTTCATTAGGAAAACCGCGAATCCTTGAGCGCAGCATGGATTGTACCGTCAGTGCCTGAAGTGGCGGCGCCCGGTCAGGATCATGGCCATGTCGTGCTGGTCGCAGGCAGCGATGACCTCGGCATCCCGCATCGAGCCGCCGGGCTGGATGACCGCCTTAATGCCGCGCTCGGCGGCGGTTTCAATACTGTCGGCGAAGGGGAAGAAAGCATCTGATGCCATGACGCCGCCGGTCAGCTCCAGCTCGGCCTCGGCCGCCTTCCAGGCGCCAATCCGGGCCGAGTCGACACGGCTCATCTGGCCGGCGCCGATGCCGACGGTGGACTCGTCCCGGGCATAGACAATGGCGTTGGAGCGCACCGACTGGACCACGGCCCAGGCAAAGCGGAGATCCTTCCATTCCCGGCTGCTGGGCTGGCGTTGGCTGGCCACGTGCCAGTCTGACTCGTCTGCGGCCGGTTGGTCCGGTTGCTGCACCAGCCAGCCGCCGTCGATTGGCCGGATGTCAAGCGCGCGGAGGCTATTGGCCTGCGGCGTGATCAGGCGCAGGTTGGGCTTGGTTGACAGCACCTCGAGGGCGGCTGGATCCACCGCCGGTGCCAAAACGACTTCGACAAAGCGCTCGATCAGAGATCGCGCCAGCGCTTCATCGATCTCGCGATTGAAGGCAATGATGCCGCCAAAAGCCGACACCGGGTCACAGGCCAGCGCCTTGGCATAGGCATCGGCTGATGACTGGCCCAGCGCGGCACCGCAGGGGTTGGTGTGTTTGACGATCACGCAGGCCGGCCGGTCCTGTCCGAGCAGGGCCAGGGCCGACCAGGCGGCGTCGGCATCAAGCAGGTTGTTGAACGATTGCGGTTTACCTTGCAGCGGCTGGGTCTGAGCTAGTCCGCCGGCAGCTTCCCGGCTGCTGTCGAGATACACCCCGGCCAGCTGATGGGGGTTCTCGCCGTAGCGCAGCGACTGGATCTGGCTCAGCGACTGGAACAGTCGGGGCGGGAGCGCTTCAGGTTGTTCTCTGGCCGCCAGCCACTGGCTGATTTGTCCGTCGTAAGCCGCCGTATGGGCAAAGGCCTTGACTGCCAGTCGCCGGCGTTGTGTGGCGTCGGGCAGCTGCGGCAGTTGTTCGGTCACTGAGCCGTAGTCGGCCGGATCGCACAGCACGCAGACATCGGCATGGTTCTTGGCTGCCGCGCGCAGCATGGCCGGCCCGCCGACGTCAATCTGCTCGATGGCGTCCTCATCGGTGCAGCCGGGCTGAGCGGTGGTGGCGGCAAACGGGTAAAGGTTGACGGCCAGCAGGTCGATCGCATCAATGCCTTGCTCGGCCATGACCGCGTCGTCAGTGCCGCGCCGTCCGAGCAGCCCGCCGTGGATGCGCGGGTGCAGGGTCTTGACCCGGCCGGCCATGATTTCGGGAAAGCCCGTGTGGCTGGAAACCTCAGTCACCGCAATCCCGTGCTCGCGCAGGGTGCGCGCGGTGCCCCCGGTCGATAGAATCCGCCAGCCCTGAGCGACCAGCGCCTGGCCCAAGTCGACGATGCCGGTCTTGTCGGAAACGCTCAGCAGTGCGGTCGGCATGGCGGCTTCCTAACGTGCGTTGGGTTGGATCTGGTAGCGCTTGAGTCGGTTGCGCAGTGTGGCTCGGGTGATGCCCAGTATTTCGGCGCTGCGCGACTGGTTGCCGCCGGTGCGCGTCAGCACGGCCTCGATCAACGGGCGTTCGACCTGTTCCAGCAGCACTTCATACAGGTTGTCGGGCGGTGTTTCGCCCATGTCTTCAAGATACTGATTGACCACCGAGCGCACCACTTCGTGCAGACAGGGGCCGCTGCTACCGTTGAGTTTTCCCATGATTCCCTCGAACCGTCCGTTCCGCGCTTCGCTGGCGCAGTCAAAGACGGTCAAAGATAGCACAGCGCCTCGCTGCGGCGATCCCGAATCGCCGTGCTAAGTGATTCGAAGAGTGCTACAGGAAGCGGAACTCGAACCCCGTTGGCTCGGAGCCGGTGACAAGCACCTCGAAAATCACCGGTATTTCCCTGCCCGGGGCCAGTTGCCGGGCGCCTGGCTGGTCGGGATCCAGGTATTCCTCGGGCTGGAAACGCCGCACGCCGATCATCTGGTTGCTGCGGTCGTAAAGGCGCAGCTCGAGTATCGGCCAGTCAATGGCAGTTTCGCCCTGGTGGCGGAGCGTGGCGCTGATGATCACCGCGTCAGCGAGCGAGGGGTGGGCATGCAGGTCGCGCGCGACCAGCGTCATGACAGTTGCGGCTGGCGTGGCGGTAGTCTCGGCCTGCAGCCACCGCGCCGGCCAGTCATGCCACCACACCGCCTGGACAATCAGTGCTGCGAACAGCATGGCGGCGCCGACCTGCCATCGAGCAGGTGTTGCTGCCTGTCTGGCCGCCCAGGGCGGGTCATCGTCTGGTAACTCTGCGCCAGCCTCGGAGCCGGAACGCGGGTCGATCGGCCCATGCGCTGTCTCGTCGAGCCCGGGAAGCTCGTGCTGTTCGAAAACGCGGTGCCCCAGCAGCGGCGGCATGCCGCGGCCTCGCAACGGGATTGTGTCTTCTTCAGGCCGTTCGGCAAACAGGCTGGCCAGCGAGTTGAAGGTCTTGCCGCAGTTGCTGCAACGGACCACGCCGGCGGCTTCGGCCATCTCCCAGGCCTGCAGTTCGTAGCAGGCCTCGCAGCCCGGGCAGCGGGTATACATCTAGTCCCGGGCGCTGCGCGCGGCCCGAAAGCGCTCGAGGTCAGCCTGGAAACGCGCACTGGTTTCCGCTTTGCGCTCATCCAGTTCATCGATGGCCTGCTGCAAACGGCGGATTTCCGCGCGGGTCTCGGCTATCGAGTCTTCCACCGAACCGGAGACCGGCTCGTCACGACGGCGCTGGGTTGCGGCCTGTGAGACCAGATTCTCGAAGCGGCGCCGGGAATGCTCCAGAGAGGTCTCCAGCGCGCTGCGTTGATTGCCGAGATTTTCCAGGCGCCAGTCGAGATTGTTCAACAAATCCTGCTCATTGCGGTAAGCGGCCAGCAACAGACGGTCGCGGGCCGCCTGGTTTTCCTGCTCAGCCTCCAGTTGCGCCTGCAGTGCCAGCTGTGCTGTTCGCCGTGCGCGTTCTTCGGCCGACATCTCGGGCTCGATTCGCTCCACCACGCTGCCGTCACGGCCCAGGCGGTCATAGCCGCGCGCACGATGTTCCGGGGGCACTGAATGCCCGTAGTGCACCAACCCCTCATCATCGGTCCAGCGATAGACGGTTTGCGCCTGCAGGCTTGCGGCGAGCAGTACCGCAGCGGTTGCCGGAAGCAGGCGAAGTTTCATATCGCTTGAGTTCCGTACCGGTCGCGATACTCGGTCATCCGGCCCAGCAGCTCCGGTTGTTCACCGCTTTGCCGTATCCGGCCGACCAGGTCATCGAGGCTGGCGACGCTGACGACCTCGATCCCGCGATCACGCAAGGCTTGAGCAGCCGAGCGCTCATCGGCGCTGCGCTCCTGTCGGTCGAGCGCGATGGCCAGGCCGACCGGGCTCGCCCCGGCGGCCCGAATCAGTTCGATCGATTCAGTTACCGCGGTGCCGGCCGAGATCACATCATCAATGATCAGCACCCTGCCCTCAAGCGCAGCACCGACCAGGCTGCCGCCTTCGCCGTGCGCTTTGGCTTCCTTGCGGTTGTAGGCAAAACCGGCGTTGATGCCATGATCGCGCTGCAGTGCGCCGGCCACCAGGGCAGCGAGCGGGATGCCCTTGTAGGCCGGCCCGAAAACCAGATCAAAGCAAAGCCCTGAAGCGACAATCGCGTCGGCGTAGCAGCCGGCCAGCTGCTCGAGACTGGCACCGTCGCAGAAGGCGCCGGCGTTGAAGAAATACGGGCTTTGGCGGCCCGATTTCAGGGTGAAGTCACCGAAACGCAGGGCATTATAGCGCACCGCGAGATTCAGAAACCGTTGTGTCCATTCCGCCGCCATGCTCGCATTCTATCTACAGATCGTCGGTGTTTGCCATCGGTTTGCCGATTCAGTGGCAAGCTTTGACCGACAGCGGTAGAGTATGGACAGGAGCCTTGTCTTTCAGATCGCCTTGCCGGCTCGGAGCGAGCCACGACATGACCCGCGCTGTCTTTCAAGCTAGTGGGCTGACCAAAATCTATCGAATGGGGGAAGTCGCCATCCATGCCTTGCGCGGTGTGGATCTGGAGCTGTACGATGGCGAGCTGGTGGTCATGCTGGGTGCTTCCGGGTCGGGCAAGTCAACGCTGCTCAACATCATGGGCGGACTGGATGTGGCCAGCGATGGCCAGCTGCGCTACCGGGATCAGGATCTGGCCCGGGCTTCCGAGTCGGATCTGACCCGCTTCCGCCGTGAGCATGTCGGCTTCGTCTTCCAGTTCTACAACCTGATTCCCTCGCTGACGGCGCGCGAGAACGTGGCCATCGCCACCG
>SKIE01000276.1 GCA_007116585.1 Wenzhouxiangella sp.
CGCTGGCGCAAAAAAGCGAGTTCATCCACTTTGCCTGCACCTCCGAAGACATCAACAACCTGTCATGGGCACTGATTGTCCAGGCGGTGATCACGCAGGAACTGGACCCGCTGCTCGGCAAACTCGACCGACAGCTCGAGCAGATGGCCTGTGATCATGCGGGGCTGCCCATGCTGTCGCGCACCCACGGACAGACCGCCTCACCCACCACGCTGGGCAAGGAAATCGCCAACACCGTCTTCCGGCTGCGCCGACAGCGGCGGCAGCTCGCCGCCGTGGAAATCAGCGCCAAGATGAACGGCGCTGTAGGCAATTTCAACGCACACCTGTCGGCCTGTCCGGATCTGGACTGGTCAACGCTGGCTCGCAAGCTGATCGAGGATCTGGGGCTGGTCTGGAACCCCTACACCACCCAGATCGAACCGCATGACATGCTGGCCGAGGTGGGCCACGCCCTGGTTCGCATCAACACCGTGCTGCTTGATTTCGCCCGGGATGCCTGGGGTTACGTCTCGCTGGGATATTTCCGCCAGCGCTTGGTCGATGGTGAGGTCGGCTCCTCGACCATGCCGCACAAGGTCAACCCGATCGACTTCGAGAACGGTGAAGGCAACCTCGGGCTGGCCAACGCGCTGCTGGAGCACCTCGCGGCGAAGCTGCCGATTTCGCGCTGGCAGCGCGACCTGACCGATTCCACCGTCCAGCGCAGCCTCGGCAGCGCCTTCGGCTATTGCCATCTGGGCTGGAGTTCGATTCTGCGCGGACTCGACCGGATCGCGCCCGATCATGAGCGCATGGCCGCGGATCTCGACGAAGCCTGGGAGGTGCTGGCCGAGGCGGTGCAGACGGTCATGCGTCTGCACGGACTGCCCGAGCCCTACGAACAGCTCAAGGCACTGACCCGCGGACGGGGCATCGAGCGAGGCGCCCTGCGCGATTTCATCGCCGGGCTGGATCTGCCGGAGGCCACGCGGCAACGACTACTGGCGCTCACCCCGGCCGACTACACCGGCAACGCGCGCGCCATGGCCCTGGCCATCAAGCGATTCGTTTGAATGGCCGCACCGGCCAAAAAACCATAGCGAATCCGCAGGATTGCTACCGCCGAGGCGGGTTCACGCGGTTATAATCAGGCGCTGGCGCTGATCCACCCAATTCGCGGGCTCCCGTTCATGAGCAAAAACCTTCAGCAGCAGTATCGGGCATCGCACCTGTCCGGCGGCAATGCCGCTTACGTCGAAGCACTCTACGAGATCTGGCTGGACACGCCGGACGCCGTGCCGGAACACTGGCAGGCTGTCTTCGGCTCGCTCAACCAGTCCGGCGAAGACAGCCGCCACCTCGCCACGCTGGAGCGGTTCCGTCTGCTCGGCGCCAACGGTCACCACGTTGCCGCGGCCAGCGGCGCCGAAGACTTCAAGCAGTCCGGCGTTTTGCGGATGATCAATGCCTTTCGCGTCCGCGGTCACCAGCGCGCCCGGCTCGATCCGCTGGGCCTGAGCGAGCGCCCCGAGGTGCCCGATCTGGATATCGGGTTCTACGGTCTGACCGAAGCCGACCTGCACACGCGTTTCCATGCCGGCACGCTGGCCGGACCGGATCACGCAGCCCTGGCCGACATCATCGAGACCTGCCGCAAGACCTACTGCGGCAGCATTGGCAGCGAATACATGCACATCACCGACACCAATCAGCGCCGCTGGCTGCAGCAGCGACTGGAAGGTGCACGCGGTGACTTTACGCCTTCCAAGGAAGAGCGTCTGCGCTTGCTCGACAAGCTGTCGGCGGCCGAAGGCATGGAAAAATACCTGCATTCAAAGTATGTCGGCCAAAAACGATTCTCGCTGGAGGGCGGCGAAAGCCTGATCCCGCTGTTCGATACATTGATCCGGCATGCCGGCAGCCAGGGCGTGAAGGAAATGGTGATCGGCATGGCCCACCGCGGCCGGCTGAACCTGCTGGTCAATATTCTGGGCAAGAGTCCGCGCGAGTTGTTTGCCGAGTTCGAGGGCTCCATGGCCGTCGACGATCCCGGTCGATCCGGCGATGTGAAGTACCACATGGGCTTCAGTTCCGATGTCCGGACCCCCGGCGGCGTCATGCACCTCGCCCTGGCGTTCAACCCCTCGCATCTGGAGATCGTCAATCCCGTCGTGGCCGGCTCGGCCCGCGCGCGCCAGACCCGGCTTGGCGATGAAACACGCGAGCAGGTCATGCCCGTACTGGTCCATGGTGATGCGGCCATCGCCGGCCAGGGCGTGGTCATGGAGTTGCTCAACATGTCGCAGGCGCGCGGTTTCGCCGTCGGCGGCACCGTGCACGTGGTCGTCAACAACCAGATCGGCTTTACCACATCGAATCCGATCGATGCGCGCTCGACGCTGTACTGCACCGAAGTCGCCAAGATGGTCCAGGCACCGGTATTCCACGTCAACGGCGATGATCCCGAGGCTGTCCTGTTCGTCACCCGGCTGGCGGCCGATTTCCGGCGCGAGTTCAAAAAGGATGTGGTCATCGACCTGGTCTGCTATCGCCGCCATGGCCACAATGAGGCCGACGAACCCGCGGCCACCCAGCCGCGCATGTACAACGTCATCCGAAAGCTCGATTCAACTCGAGCAATCTACGCCAACCGACTGATTCAGGAAGGCTTGGTGGGCAAAAATGATGTGGCGAAAGCGGCTGAGACCTACCGCGGCAAACTCGACTCCGGCGAGCCAATCGTGGAACTCGTGCCGGAAGAGGACGCCCTGGTCACGGTCGACTGGGACCCCTACCTCGATGCTGACTGGCGCGACCCGGCGACCACCGGCCTGACCAGCGATGACATGCACCATCTGGCCCGGGCCATCACTACCGTGCCGGAGGATTTCAAGCTGCACCGGCAGGTGGAGCGGATCATTGACTCGCGCCGCAAGATGGCTGCCGGCGAGATCCCCATGGACTGGGGCTTTGCCGAAACCATGGCCTATGCCAGCCTGATTCACAAGGGACACGGTCTGCGTCTCGTTGGCCAGGATTCGGGGCGCGGGACGTTCTTCCATCGCCACGCGGTGCTGCACAACCAGGAGACCGGCGAGCCGTTTGTGCCGCTGGCGCAGCTGACCGACAACGAGCGCAAAGTCACCATCATTGATTCGCTGTTGTCGGAAGAAGCAGTGCTGGGCTTTGAGTACGGTTACGCCACGGCTGACCCGGGTTCGCTGGTGATCTGGGAGGCGCAGTTCGGCGATTTCGTCAACGGCGCCCAGGTCGTGATCGACCAGTTCATCGCCTCGGGCGAAACCAAGTGGGGCCGGCTGTGCGGCCTGGTCATGTTCCTGCCTCACGGCTACGAAGGCCAGGGGCCTGAACACTCTTCGGCCCGGCTCGAGCGCTTCATGCAGCTGAGCTCCGGTAACAACATTCAGGTCTGTGTCCCATCGCTGCCGGCCCAGATGTTCCACATGCTGCGACGCCAGATGCTGCGGCCGTTCCGCAAGCCGCTGATCGTCATGACGCCCAAGTCGCTGTTGCGCCACAAGGCCTCCACCTCCAGCCTTGAGGACCTGGCCAACGGCAGCTTCCAGGTGGTGATTGACGACCCGTCCCAGCCGGAACCCCAAGGCGTCAAGCGGGTGGTGTTCTGCGCGGGCAAGGTCTATTTCGACCTCGCGGCCGCTCAGGCAATGGGCGAGATCAACGACATCGCGGTCGTCAGGGTCGAGCAGCTCTACCCCTTCCCGCGCGAGGAAGTCCAGGCCATCATCGAGCGCTACAGCCAGGCCGACGAAGTGGTCTGGTGCCAGGAAGAACCGCTGAACCAGGGCGCGTGGTTCCAGATCCGCCACCACCTGCAGGCCTGCGTCCGCGACGGACAGCCGCTGAAATATGTCGGCCGCGAAGCATCCGCGTCGCCGGCAGTCGGCTATTACCAGATCCACCAGGAACAGCAAAAACAACTCGTGAGCGACGCACTGACTCACGGCCAGGGAATCGAGTAAGGAGCAACCCGAACATGAGCATTGAAGTCAAGGTCCCCAACCTGCCGGAGTCCGTCTCCGACGCCACCGTCGCCAAGTGGCACAAGAAACCCGGCGATGCCGTCGCTCGGGATGAAAACCTCGTGGACCTGGAAACCGACAAGGTCGTGCTGGAAGTCCCCGCGCCGGCCGACGGCGTGCTCGACAGCATCAGCGCCGAGGAAGGCGACACCGTGACGGAAGGCCAGGCCCTCGGTCAGCTGATTGAAGGTGAAGCACCGGCGGCCGAGGAGTCACAAGGCGCCGACGACTCGGCCGATGCGGCGCCGTCTGGCAAGAGCGAGGCTCAAAGCCAGGCCCCGAGCGAAAAACCGCCTGAAAAGCCGGCCGCCGCCAAGGACGACAGCCTCGCACCATCTGTACGCAAGCTGGTCGCCGAAAACGACGTCGACCCGAGCCAGGTGGACGGCAGCGGGCGCGGCGGCCGTTTGACCAAGGGCGATGTGCTTCAGCACATGGCCGGCGGCGGCGCACGACCCGAAGAGCGGGTCAAGATGTCACGCCTGCGCTCGCGCATTGCCGAGCGCATGAAAGACGCGCAGAACACCGCCGCCATCCTGACTTCCTTCAACGAGGTCAACCTGCAGGCGGTGATGGATATCCGGGCGCGCTACAAGGATGATTTCCTCAAGCGCCATGACGTCAAGCTGGGCTTCATGTCGTTCTTCGTCAAGGCCTGCTGCGAAGCGCTGCGCAAGCATCCCGTGGTCAATGCCTCGATCGACGGCGACGAGATCGTCTACCACGGCTACCAGGACATCGGCATTGCCGTGTCCACCGAGCGCGGCCTGCTCGTGCCGATCCTGCGCGATGTCCAGCACATGGGCCTGGCCGACATCGAAGGCGCCATTGCCGGCTACGCCGAAAAAGCCCGCAAGGGCAGCATCCAGCTTGAAGACCTGCAGGGTGGCACCTTCACCATCACCAACGGCGGTGTCTTCGGCTCGCTGCTGTCGACACCGCTGCTGAACATGCCGCAGAGCGCCATTCTCGGCATGCACGCCATCAAGGAACGTCCCGTGGCCGAAAACGGTGAGGTGGTTGTCCGGCCGATGATGTACATCGCTCTGTCCTACGACCACCGCATCATCGACGGCAAGGACGCCGTCCAGTTTCTGGTTGCGGTCAAGCAGGCGCTGGAAGATCCGGCGCGCATGCTGCTGGGCCTTTGAGCGTCCTCCCGTCCAACTGGCACTCGACTGATTGCTAAGGAAGATTCATGTCTGACAAGGAATACGACATCATCGTCATCGGCGGCGGACCCGGCGGCTACGTGGCCGCCATCCGGGCCGCACAGCTGGAAATGAGCGTGCTGCTGATCGACGACCGCCAGGCCGAAGACGGCAAGCCGGCACCCGGCGGCACCTGCCTCAACGTCGGCTGCGTGCCGTCCAAGGCCCTGCTGGACTCATCCAAGCACTATCACCACATTCAGCACGACTACAAGGCCCACGGCATCCACGTCGACAGCCTGTCCATGGACGTCGGCGCAATGATCGATCGCAAGCGCAAGGTCGTCAAACAGCTCAACGGCGGCCTGATGCAGCTGTTCAAGGCCAACAAGATCGAATTCGCCAACGGCCGCGGCAAGCTGCTGGCCGAGCGCGAAGTCGAGATCACGCCCTGCGAGGGCGAGGCGTATCGCGCCCGCGGCAAGCACGTCATCCTGGCGGCCGGATCGGTCCCGTTCACCATTCCGAACGTCGCAATCGACGGCGAGCACATCGTCGACAACGTCGGCGTGCTCGAATTCGAATCCGTGCCGGAACGCCTCGGCGTGATCGGCGCCGGTGTGATCGGACTGGAAATGGGCAGCGTCTGGAAGCGGCTGGGCAGCGAGGTCATCATGTTCGAAGCCATGGACGAACTGCTGCCGGTGGTCGACAAGGACATGA
>SKIE01000194.1 GCA_007116585.1 Wenzhouxiangella sp.
ACTGGGGTTCGGCCGGATCTTCGTTGCGGCCGTAGTTCCAGCCGCTGGCGTCACTGAAAATGATGCCGCCGGCCTCTTGCAGCCGGCCGTCGGGATAGGCCAGCCGGGCGCCGACGATGCCGGCATCCGGGATGCCTTGGAATGTCTCGACCAGGGCATCTAGCCATCCTTCGGTCACCGTGGTGTCGTTGTTGAGGAAGACCAGCAGGTCGGTCGATGCAGCCTGTGCGCCGGCGTTGCAGCTGGCAATGAAGCCGCTGTTTTCTTTGTTGCGGATTGCTTTGAGTCCGCTGCACCGACCGAGAAAGTCCGGTGTCTCGTCGGTCGAGCAGTCGTCAACCACAATGACCTCGAATGGCGTCCGCTGGACATGCCCGACGAGACTGTCCAGACAGGCTGCGGTGTAGGCCAGTTTGTTGAACACCGGAATGATGATGCTCGCAACGGGCGCTTCGGTTGGATTTAGTGAAACTGGCTCAACCGGATCAGTTTCAGACGGCGCTGGGACGGGCGTCAGCGCAGTTTGAGGGGCAGGTGGTGCCGCCGGGGAGCCCTGCAGCATTTGCAGCGTGCCCTTGACTCCCTGAAACCGGAGGCTATGCAGCAAGCGCCGGAGAAGCCGCGGCCAGGTCATTACGTTCCAGATCCTGCGTTGGCGCGCCTGGGAGGCGACGCGCCCTGAAAAACGCAGTGGTCGCGTCCAGCGCCAGGATCGGCTGGCAAACACCATCTCCAGCTGCTGGTTTGCCGCCGCCAGAGAGTGTTCGGCTTGCTTGCGGCGACCTTCGGAGGCTTCGAGTTCTCGTTCAGATGCTTCGAGTTCTCGTTCAGATGCTTCCAGATTAGAGTTCAGGTCGACGATCCGGTATCGGGCCTGAGCAAGTGCTTCGCTGGTCTGGTCAAGTTCTGCGCGTTGCCCCGTAATAATTTGATCGCGGACCTGAAGGTCCTGGTCCAGGCTTTGGGCCCAGCGCGTTCGTTCCTGACTCAGCCGTTCGTAGCGTTGGGCCCAGGCTGTGCGCTGTTTCAGTTCTCCCAGAACCTTTTGGTGTTCGGTCTGCGCGCGATCCAGTGCTGATGCTGTGTCGACCAGCCGCTGATGCTGCTGGTTGGCGGCCATGTCGCGCGGTTTGGACAGCAGCAGCTGTGCAGGCGCGCGCGAAGCCGCGGGTTGCGCGGGGCGATAGGCTGTCAGTACATCGCTCATCGACTGCAACGGTGGCTGTTGCTGTGCTGCCTGCTGGAGCCGCTCGGGGTGGCGTTGCAGAGACTGCAGCAGGGCAAGCAGGGCATCGGGATCGGGCTCGAATAACCAGCCGTCTTTCTGATCGGTAATTCGTTCCGGAAAGCTGCCCAGATGGGTCGCGATTGCCGGGATGCCCAGCGATCTTGCTTCCGACAGCGTATAGCTCCAGGTTTCAGCGACGGTGGACAGAAACAATGCGGCCTGCGGCGCAAGGGTGCGCAGCAGGTCGGGCAGGTCGGCCAGCTCATAATCGCGAATGAAGTCCACATGGCTGTGTCCGAAAAAGCGTTTGCCGTCGTCTCCGCAGCCCACCAGGGTGATGTGCGCAACCGAAGTCAGCTGATCGAGCGCGCTTTCCAGCAAGTGCAAGCCTTTTCCTGGCGACAGCCGGCCCAGAACGACCAGATTGAGCCGTCCGTCGGGCCTGCTTCTGGCCGGTATTGTGGCCACGGTTTCTGGCCAGGGGGGAAAGCCGTGGCCGATGACCTCCACGTTTTCAAGCTTTCCGTCAAGCAACTCCTCGTGCTGGCTGACAACGTGACGACTGGGCGCGATCAGCCGGACCTCGTGGCGGATCAGCTGCTCCAGCCAGCTGGCCGAGAGTGCTTGCCAGTAGCCGACACTTGAGTCCATGAAGCGGTTGGACCGGGCAGCAGCCTGCAGCGCGGATTCGAGTTCAATGGTGCCTGTTTCGGACCGCCACGCCGACGGCGCCACATCGAGCAGGGGCCAGGCCGGGTAGAAATCGTGCAGTACCTGAGTGGTCGGCAGTCCGGTGGCCAGTACATCAAGGCTGTGCCCGATGAGAGTGGAGACGATGATGTGATCGACCCCGAAGCGCGCGGTGATCCCGTCAAGCGCGGCCCGATAGCGCTGGTCCGAGATCCGCGTGTCGGCAATGCCCGGTGTGAGCGGGATTTCCCTGATCTTGCCGCTGCCGGGTCCCAAGGCGAAGAGCCGCAGAAACTGGCCGTGCAGCTGTCCATCCGGATCGCCGGCAGAGCTCAGGACCAGATGATGCGAGTGATCGTCCCAGGCCGCATAGTCGGCAATCCAGCGCTGGATGCCGCCGCCCCAGCTGTGACTGACGTGCAGCGTGACCGGTTTGCCGTCCAGGCCCAGTGGTGGCGGAACGATGCCAATAATGCCTTCGGTACAAAGGTCGTGCAGGCGAAGCCGAACCGGGCCAAGCGCGGCGCTGGCGGCTGGATTGGCGTTGGGCTGTTCTGAAAATACGGCGCGCGCCGGGTCATGCACGAAAAGGCTATCGATCAGCAGCGCCGGTGACCACGGCTGCAGTTCGGTGATGTGATCGGTGAACAGCAACAGGCAGTCGATCGGAAAGCTGTCGATGGGGGTGGCCAGGTGGTCGCTGCACAACCAGACCCAGCGGTCAGCCAGATGGGGTTTGTCGGCGAAGTCAGCGCCAAAGACCGGGTTGACCGCGTCAGCGTAGTTGCCCGCAGCCACTCTGGGCAGCCCGGGATCTTCTTCAATCGGGCCCAGAAATCGATTCGCCCAGTGTTCGGGTAGCTTGAGCCCGTTGCGCAGGAACAGCACGGCTGTTGCCGCCTCCTGTTGTGATGCATGAGCCAGCAGTTCATCAAACGCAGGTCGGCGCTTGGTCGGCCAGCGTTCGACCCGCTCGATGCCGTCGCTAGTCAAAGACTGCACCCAGTCGTCGTCAATGCGGCCCTCGGTATCCGGCAAGGCAATGACGAGGATCTGCTCCTGATCGGCGGGATGGACGCTGGTCTTATTGTTTTTCTGATCGTCTCTCATGGGCTCCGGGCAGCTTTTGTTCGCGGTTGAAGACAGCGGCCGGGAAACGATCGGCGGTCCGCGATCTGCAGTGATGTCAGGGAAGGCTGATATTATCTCGCATCATCGCGATCCTCGGCGGGAAATGGCCCCATCTTCGAAAACCGCACCCAGCCTGAAGCGTTGGCTGCTGCGTAAAATGTTTCAGCTGTGTTGCTTGCTGTTCGGGCTGTTATTCGGTTTCGGCGGGGCGCTGGTGTGGTGGCTCGACCGTGAAGCCGGCCAGCGCTTCGCCGAGCGGCAGTGGCACCAGGCCAGCCGTGTCTATGCACGGCCACTGGAGCTTTATGCAGGCCAGGTGGTTGGGCTTGATGCCCTGGTCCAGGAGCTTGAACTGCTGGGGTTGATGGCGGGCGACCCTGCGGCGGTGGGTCGATACCGTCGCCGTGGTGATGTGCTCGACCTGCACGTGCCGGGTTTCCGTTTCGCTGACGGAGGCCAGGGTCCCCAGCGGCTGCGGGTGCGTTTCTCAGGGGCGGCGGTCAGTTCGGTGGAAACGGCCGGTGGCGACCGCCAGTCCCTCGCCCGTCTGCCGCCGGCTGAAATCGGCAGCCTGCTGCCGCTGGATGAGCGCGATCGCACGCTGGTTGCACTGGCCGAGTTCCCGCCGCTGCTGGTGACCGGTATTCAGGCGGTGGAGGATCGGCAGTTTGCCCATCATTACGGCGTGGATCCGCGCGGCCTGGTTCGCGCCGCCTGGGCCAACCTGCGCCACGGCCAGGTCGTACAGGGCGGCAGCACCATCACCCAGCAGCTGGTCAAAAACCTGTTTCTAACGCCGGACCGGAGTCTCTGGCGCAAGGGCAGCGAAGCGATCATGGCGCTGGGGCTGGAGCGCCGATTCGGCAAAGCCGAGATTCTCGAGGCCTATCTCAATGAGGTTTACCTGGGACAGGATGGCGCGCGCGCGATTCATGGCTTCGGCCGCGCCGCCGAGGAGTTTTTCGGCCTGCCGGTGCAGGCGCTGGCAACCGAGCAGATCGCCCTGCTGGTCGGCATGGTGCGCGGCGCATCCTGGTACAACCCGCGGCGCAATCCCGACCGGGCGCTGGCGCGGCGCAATCTGGTCATCGACATGTTCTACGAAACTGGCCTGATTGACCGGGCGGAATGGCAACGAGCCCGTCAGAGCCCGCTGGATGTGCGCTCCCCAGGCAGCGGGGGTACTCGTCGTCACGATGGTTTTCTTGATCTGGTCTCGCGCCAGCTGCGGCTGGATTACCGTGATCGCGATCTGCGTGAAGCGGGTCTGCGCATCATTACCACGCTGGATCCCGTGGCACAGGCCAAGGCAGAACGGGCTCTGGCCGAGGGTTTGCCCAGGGTGGAGCGAAGCGCTGGTGAACTGCAGGGAGCCGTGGTGCTGGTGGAGCCCGCGTCCGGCGAAATTCGCGCGCTGGTCGGCGACCGGCATCCCGGCCGTCATGGATTCAACCGGGCGCTGGATGCACAGCGCCCGGTCGGATCGGTGATCAAGCCGTTTGTTTACCTTCTGGCGCTGGCCCAGCCGCAGCGCTGGCATCTGGCCTCCACCCTGACCGACGCGCCGGTCGCGGTGCCGGTGCGTGGTCAGCCGGACTGGCAGCCACGCAATTACGACGGCAACAGCCACGGTGAAGTCCCGCTGATGGAGGCCCTGGCTCGCTCGCTTAATCAAGCTACCGTGGCCCTGGGTATGGAGGTTGGTTTGCCGGCCTTGTCTCGCCTGCTCGAACAGCTGGGGCTGGCCGGACTCGGTCAATCGCATCCATCTGCTCTTCTCGGCGCCGTGGACTTGAGCCCGCTGCAGGTCGCCCAGCTGTACCAGCCGATTGCGGCCGAAGGCTACAGCAGCCCGTTGCGCGCCATTAGCCAGGTTCTCGATGCCGACGGCGAGGAAGTCGCTCGCTACAGCCGGCGCCTGCGCTCGGTTAGGGAACGCGAAGCTCTGGCGCTGCTGGATTTCGCCTTGCGCGAAGCGGTCACCAGCGGCACGGGTCGCAGCCTGTCCTGGCGCTTGCCCAACGACCCCGGAGTGCGCGGAAAAACCGGGACCACCAATGACCGGCGCGATGCCTGGTTCGTGGGCTATACCGATGAGTGGCTGGGCGTGGTCTGGACCGGTCGGGACGACAACGCGCCGGCCGGCATCAGCGGGTCCAGCACGGCCCTGCCGGTCTGGGCCGATCTGTTCTCCGAACTGCCTTTGCAGGCGCCACGGCGGCACTGGCCGGACGCTATAGAGTGGTATTGGATTGACTGGCCGGCGCCGCTGCTGGCCGGGGAACAGTGTCCAGGTGCAGTGGCCGTGCCGTTTGTGGCCGGCAGTCAGCCGACGGAGCGATCGCCGTGCCTGGAGCATTCGCCCGGCGAGAACAGGCGCGGTTTCTGGCGGCGGTAGAATACGGGTTCAGACTTTCGCTTCCGAGGCCATGTTGTTGTGCCTACGTACTTTTACTCTGCTCCGAGTCGGGCTCCGGTCCTGATGCGCCCAGTCGCACTACTCGGCGTGCTGATGCTGTTGGCCGCGTGTGCCACGCAGTCGCCGGCGCCCGTGGATGAGCGTATCGCGACCGAGCAGGTCCGCGCGCCGGCCGCCGCCGAAGCACGCGGGTTGCAGGTCTACGCGCTGCGCAACCCGGCTGTGGCCGACTTGAGCGATGCCGCGCTGCAGGCCGAGCAGGCCGGCGATCTGGGGCGGGCCGCGATGCTGCTCGAACGGGCGCTGCGGATTGAGCCGCGGGACTCCGAGGTCTTGCAGCAGATGGCTGAAGTCCGGCTGGATCAGGGCCAGTGGGAGCAGGCAGAAAGCTACGCGCGCCGCTCGTTTGACGTCGGCCCG
>SKIE01000147.1 GCA_007116585.1 Wenzhouxiangella sp.
ATCACTGATCGATGAAACCATGCCCGACAGCATTCGCCAGGAGCGCGAGTTGCGCCTGCCGCCGGCCGAAACCGAGGCCCGCGTGCTCGAGGAACTGCACGGCATGGCACGCCTGAACACCGTGCGCCACAGCATGATCGGGCTTGGCTACCACCCCACGCTGACCCCACCGGTCATTCTGCGCAACGTGCTGGAAAACCCGGGCTGGTACACCGCCTATACGCCGTACCAGGCCGAAATCTCCCAGGGTCGGCTTGAGGGCATGCTGAACTTCCAGCAGATGGTCATGGACCTGACCGGCATGGAGCTGTCCAACGCCTCGCTGCTGGACGAAGCCACCGCCGCGGCCGAGGCCATGGCCATGCTGCGCCGGGTCAACCGCAAGGCCAAGAGCGATGTGTTTCTGGTTGACGCCAACTGTTTTCCGCAAACCATCGACGTGGTCATCAACCGGGGCCGTCATCTTGATCTGGACGTGCGGGTGGTCGACAACCTGGCCGATGCACTCGCCGGGCAGGACTGTTTCGGCGTGCTGTGCCAGTACCCCGGCGCGAGCGGTTCGATTGAGCCGCTCGACCCGATCGTGGAAGCCGCGCACGAGCGCGGCGCGCTGGTGGCGGTGGCCACCGATCTGCTGGCCCTGGCCCTGCTCAAGCCGCCTGGCGAGGCCGGCGCGGACGCCGTCATCGGCTCGGCCCAGCGTTTCGGCGTGCCGATGGGCTATGGCGGCCCGCATGCCGCCTTCCTGGCCACTCGCGAGGACTTCCGCCGCAGCGTGCCGGGGCGCATCATCGGCGTCTCACGCGACCGGCACGGCGCCAAGGCGCTGCGCATGGCCCTGCAGACCCGCGAGCAGCATATCCGGCGCGAAAAGGCCATGAGCAATATCTGCACGGCGCAGGCGCTGCTCGCCGTCATGGCCAGTTTCTATGGCGTCTGGCACGGCCCGGACGGCATCCGGCGCATCGCCCAGCGCGTTCATCGGCTCGCCCGCATGAGCGCCAAAGCGCTGCAGGCGGCCGGCTTCGAGCTTGAACACGAGCACTTTTTCGATACCCTGTCGGTCAAGCTGGAAGAGCCGCGCCGCGCCGCGGTGATCCATCGCGTCCAGCAGGCCGGCATCAACCTGCGGGCCGACCGCGAGGGCTACATCGGTATCTCGTTCAACGAATGCACCACCCAGCACCATCTCGGTCAGTTGCTGGGCGTTTTCCTGGACGCGCCGCTGGATATCGAACAGCTGGACCGCGACCTCGCGCAGGAAGACGCCATTCCGGCCGACCTGCGGCGCCAGTCGGAGTTCATGACCCACGAGGTCTTTTCCAGCTATCACTCCGAAACCGACATGCTGCGCTACCTCAAGCGCCTGGAAAACCGTGACCTGAGCCTGACCCACGCCATGATTCCGCTCGGCTCGTGCACGATGAAGCTCAACGCCACGGCCGAAATGATTCCGGTGTCGTGGCCGGAGTTTGCCGAACTGCACCCGCTGTGCTCCTGGGACCAGGCCCGCGGCTATCACCAGATGATCGAACAGCTCGAAGGCATGTTGCGCGAGATCACCGGCTTTGCCGCCGTGTCGCTCCAGCCCAACGCGGGCTCGCAGGGTGAATACGCCGGGCTGCTGACCATCAAGGCCTACCATGAATCGCGCGGTGAAGGCCATCGTAATGTCTGCCTGATTCCGTCTTCCGCCCACGGCACCAACCCGGCCAGCGCGCAGATGATCGGCATGGACATCGTGGTGGTGACCTGCGACGCCAGCGGCAACGTCGACCTGGCCGATCTGGAAAGCAAGATCGAAAAGCATCGCGACCGCCTGGCGGCGCTGATGGTGACCTACCCCTCGACCCACGGCGTGTTCGAAGAAGACATCGTCACCGTGTGCAACAAGGTCCGGGCTGCCGGCGGCCAGATCTACCTGGACGGCGCCAACACCAATGCACTGGTGGGGCTGTCGCAGGTGGCCGACTACGCCGACGTCTGCCACCTCAACCTGCACAAGACCTTCTGCATCCCGCACGGCGGCGGCGGGCCCGGCGTCGGCCCGATCGGCGTGCGCAAGCACCTGGCGCCGCATCTGCCCGGCCACATCAGCGGCCTGCTCGGACCTGAGCACGGTGGCAACCGCGCCGTGGCCGCCGCACCCTGGGGCAGCGCCGGCATTCTGCCCATCTCGTGGACCTACATCCGCATGATGGGCGGCGAAGGCCTGACCCGGGCCACGCGCGTTGCCATCCTCAACGCCAACTACATCGCGACCCGGCTGGCCGGTCATTACGACATCCTCTACACCGGGCGCAACGGACGCATCGCCCACGAGTGCATCGTCGACCTGCGCCCGTTCAAGGAATCGGCCGGCATCAGCGAGGAAGACGTCGCCAAGCGCCTGATCGACTACGGTTTCCACGCCCCGACCATGTCGTGGCCGGTACCCGGCACGCTGATGATCGAGCCGACCGAAAGCGAGTCCAAGGGTGAGCTCGACCGGTTCATCCAGGCCATGATCTCGATCCGGCGCGAGATCGAGCTGGTAGCGACCGGCGCCTGGGACGCGGCCGACAACCCGCTCAAGAACGCACCCCACACCATCGCCGAACTGAGCGCCGATGAATGGCCGCACCAGTACAGCCGCCAGGAAGCCGGCTGGCCGGTCAAGGAGCTGCGCCTGGGCAAGTTTTTCGCCTCGGTCGCCCGGGTCGACAATGTCTACGGTGACCGCAACCTGATCTGCTCCTGCCCGCCGCTGGAAGACTGGCTGGAGGCCGGCTGAGCGCGCCGCAGGCGCGTATAATCCTTTGGTGAAGGATGCGCCTGCCCGCAACAGCCGGGCGGGCTTCCGCACAAGGGAGGGGTCAAGATGAGCCGCGCCGGGACCAGCCGCACGCGCACCGGCTTTTCAGTCCATGATCGGGTGATCTCGAACGCTCACCGGGCGTTCTACGAGCGGATGGCCGGCGAGCTCAACACCATCCTGCCCATCTGCAACCAGGGCAAGTGCCGCGCGATCGAAATCAGCGAGACCGGCGCCCGGCGCGATCAGCTCATGGGGCTGATGAAGCGCGCCGAGACCTTTTCCCGCCGCCTGCTCGATCTCACCGGCGAGTTGTTCAGCGATTTCTACCAGGCCAAGTCTGACTTCTCGCGCTCGATCCACCTCGACACCGCCTATATCAAGGTCAACCTGGTCGACCGCAACCTGCTCGAGCGCACCTGCGACGTGCGCTGGTGGGCGTTGGAGACATCGTTCGCCAAATGCGTCGCCCAGGCCGACAGCACGCGCGCCGCGCTGGCCGAACTGGCGGCCGCCGCACCGGAAGACACGACCGGCGACAATGGCGACACCCTGCAGCGTCTGCTGGACAATCGCGACAGCGGCCTCGCTCAGCCCGACTGGCGCAGGCAGATGCTGGCCGAACTGCCCGTCTCCGGCGCCGGCCTGAGCGGACAAGCCGCGAGCGCGGTGGACCAGGCCCGCGCCGGCCTGGAGGCCCTCGACAGGAGCGTGGCGTTCGCGTGCCGACGGCTGGAGGACATCCGCCGCAGCTATACCCTGTACCGTGACCTGGTCATTGCCGACCACGGCGGTCACGTGCTCGCCAGCAGCAATCCGCGCCGCCGGGGCGACGTGCTGGGCCTTGGGGTTGCCGAAGAATCCTGGTTCACGCAGGCCCTGCAGCTCAAGGATGGCGACCAGTACCATGCTCAGGACCTGACCGGATCCTGCGTCGAAACAGAATCGGCCAGCCTGGTCTACAGCACCGCCATCCGCCGCGACGCCAACGTCCACGGCGAAGCCATCGGCGTGATGGGCATATTTTTCGATTTCCAGAGCGAGGCCCGCATCATTCTGGATGATTTCATGCCCCGGGATGATGCGGGCATCATTCTCGACGGCTGGTTCAGCCTGCTGTCCGACCGCAATGACGTGGTCATTGCCTCCAGCGATGAGTTCGTGTTCCCGGTCGGCCAGCGGGTCAACCTGCCGCGCGCGCATCGTCAGCTGGACGCCGGCCAGCGCGCCGCCGGTGACGCGATCATCGGCGGTCGCGAAACCGTGGTCTACTCGGCCGCCACCGACGGCTACCTCGACTATCCCGGCCTTGGCTGGACTTCCCACCTGATCGTCGACCGAAGCTCGGTGTTTGCCACCGAGGACAGCAGCGACGCCGACGAGGCGATCGACCGCGAGCGCCTGCTCGCCTCCCGGCTGATCCCGGAAACCAACCGGCGTGCGTTCGAAGCGGTCCAGGACGACAAGTTCGCCCTGCAGCGCATCTCGTTGAACGGCATCATCTTCGCCTCACGCCTGGGCCGGCGGGGCCTGAGCCTGGGCCCCGTGTTTGCGGAAATCACGCGCATCGGCGATGACGTCACCGAAAAGATGGAGCAGCTGCTGGGGGAAATGGCGATCAGCGAATTCCAGCTCAGTCAGCAGGCGCTGGCCAACTCCGCCCGCCAGGCCATCGAGCTCATTGACCGCAACCTGTTCGAACGCGCCGCCGATGTGCGCTGGTGGTCCACCGATGAATACTTCTGGACCGCCCTGATGCAGCCCGAAGACGATGCGTTCGAGCGCGCCTCGGAACGGCTGGGCGTCATCAACCAGAGCTACGCCATGTACCGCAACCTGGTGCTGGCCGACGCCGATGGACAGATCGTCGCCAGCTCAGACCCGGCGCAGCGGGCCGAACTGTCCGCCATCAGCGTGGCCGGGCATGACTGGTTCCGTGAAGCCATGGCCACCCGGGCCAGCAGCGCGTTCGTGGTCCAGGACGTGACCCGCTCTTCGCTGGAACCCGATCAGCCGCAGTCGCTGATCTATGCCGGCGGCATCCGCAGGGACGGCGAGCGCACCGGCGAGGCAATCGGCGCGCTCGGCATCCTGTTCGACTGGCAGACCGAGGCCGGCAAGATTCTTCAGGCCTGCCTCCCGCACGACCAGGCAGGCCAGCCCATTGCCGGCTGCCTGGCGGTCTACACGGATCGCGCGGGCCGGGTCATCGAAACCACAGACCCGCAGCGAATCGATCTTGAACAGCGGCTCGAGCTGCCGGCCGAAGTCGACGCTCTCGCGCCCGGCACCGCCTGCGCCCACCTGTTCAGCGTCGACGGCCACGACTATCTGGCCGGCTCCGCGCGCACCCGCGGCTACCGCGAGTACCAGGGCCTGGGCTGGCTGGCCCACATCCTGCGGCCGCTCTAGCTGAGCCTCAGTCCAGCTTGACCGGCGCTTCGGGACGGCCGGGGAAGCGTGGCGGGTCGGCTTCGATTTTGGCCATGACTTCTTCAATCGCCCGCTCCAGCTGCGGGTCGCCGCCGGCAATCACGCTGGCCGGATCGTTTTCGACCTCGATATCCGGCACCACGCCCTCGCCTTCAATCACGTAGTTGCCGTCGACGTCGGCAAAACCGAACTCCGGCACGTTGACGCTGCCGCCGTCGATCAACGGCCCGTGGCTGGTGATGCCAACCACGCCACCCCATGAGGTCTTGCCGATCAGCGGGCCGAGACCGGCGTTGCGGAACTGCCAGGGGAAGATATCGCCGTCGGAGGCCGAGTTTTCGTCGAGCACGGCCACCAGATGACCGTTGAAGGCCTGGTTGGGATAGGTCGAGACATACGGCATGGTGCGCGAATAGCCCAATGACATCGGCCGACGGGCCAGGCGCTCGATCAGCATCTGCGAGACGTTCCCGCCGCCGTTGGAGCGCACGTCGATGACCAGACCATCCTTGCGCAGCTGGCCGTAGAACCACTTGACGAACTCGCGGATGCCGTTGGCGCCCATGTCGGGAATGTGGATGTAGCCGACCCGGCCGTCCGTGGCCTCCAGCACCCGGCGGCGGTTGTCCAGCACCCAGG
>SKIE01000052.1 GCA_007116585.1 Wenzhouxiangella sp.
ATCGACGCCTGCAGCTGGGGATGAAACGGCAGCTCGAAACCCTCCAGTCTCGTCTGGCCGCGCAGAGCCGGGCGCTGGACAGCGTCAGCCCACTGAAGGTGCTTGAGCGCGGCTACGCGGTGGCACGATCGCCGGACGGTAAGGCGCTGACACGGGCCGATCAGTTTGTGCCGGGCCAGACGGTGCACTGGCTGTTCCGGCAATTCGAGGTCCGGGCTACCGTTGAGTCCGCGCCCACGGAACGCTCGTTGTCGGGCTCATGAGGTTACCGCTCCGGCCACGACTTCGGCCAGTTCAGCGGCAATGGCTTCGACCTCGGTCTGGTCGCGCCCTTCCACCGTCACTCGCACCACAGGCTCGGTGCCCGAGGGCCGCAGAATCACGCGGCCCTGCCCGGCCAGGCGCTGCTCGGCGCGTCGCGCCGCGACCGCCACCGCCTCGTCGTGTTCCACCAGTTGGCGCGCATTACCGCTGACCGGCACGTTGATCATCACCTGCGGATACTTGTGCATGCCGGTGACCAGCGCGGCCAGGGCCTGTCGTCCGGAGGCGACGATCTCTACCACCTGCAGCGCGCTGACAATGCCGCAGCCGGTCGAGGCGCGATCCAGACAAAGAATATGCCCCGAGGCCTCACCGCCCAGAACCCAGCCTTTGCGGCACAGCAGATCGTGCACGTGGCGATCACCCACCTTGCTTCGCTCGAACGGGATATCGAGACGCCTGAAAGCTTCTTCCAGGCCGAAGTTGCTCATGACGGTGCCGACCACGCCACCAAACAGATGCCCGGCCGAGCGACGCGTCGAGGCCAGCAGATAGAGAATCTGGTCGCCGTCGACCAGCTGACCGTCATGGTCGACCAGCACCACGCGGTCGCCGTCTCCGTCGAAGGCGATGCCCATATCGGCGTGTTCCGACAAGACCCGGGCCGCCAGGCTGGCCGGGTGGGTTGAGCCGCACTGGTCATTGATATTGAGACCATCAGGCTGATTGTGGATGCAGATTACCTCGGCGCCCAGTTCGCGGAACACCTCCGGCGCAATCCGGTAGGTAGCGCCATTGGCGCAATCGAGCACGATTTTCAGCCCGTCAAACCGGGTGCCCCAGGTCACCGTGCCCTTGCAGAACTCGATGTAGCGGCCGACGGCGTCGTCAATGCGGGCTGCTCTGCCGAGCCGATGCGGCGGCACGTGGACCATGTCCGCGCCCAGCATGGACTCGATCTCGCGCTGAACCTGGTCGTCAAGTTTCAGCCCCTCGCCGGAAAAGAACTTGATGCCGTTGTCTTCGTAGGGGTTGTGCGAGGCTGAGATCACGATACCGGCGGCCGCGCCCATGCTGCGGGTCAGGTGGGCAATGGCCGGGGTTGGCATGGGGCCCAGCAGAAGCACGTCCACCCCGGCCGAGGCCAGTCCGGCTTCCAGCGCCGATTCAAACAGGTAGCCGGAAATGCGGGTGTCCTTGCCGATGACGACCTTGCAGCGCTCGTGGCTTCGGGCGTTCAGCACACGACCCGCGGCCCAGCCCAGCTTGAGCACGAAATCCGCCGTGATCGGCGTCTCACCGACCCGGCCCCGAATCCCGTCAGTGCCGAAATATTTCATTCTTTGGTGACCTCTTGTTCTTGTTGTTCGAAATCGGCCAGTGCTGACCAGATTTTTAGCGCATCGATCGTTTCGGCCACATCGTGCACACGCACAATCGCCGCGCCGCGCTGTGCGGCAATCACTGCGGCAGCAACCGAGGCCGCCACGCGTTGATCCGGCGCTTTACGCCCGGTCAATGCGCCCAGCATGGACTTGCGCGAAATACCCACCAGCAACGGGTAGCCAAGGCTGTTGAGCTCGTCCAGGCGATGCAGCAGGGCCAGATTATGATCGAGCGACTTGCCGAAACCGAAGCCCGGGTCCAGCACGATGGACTCGCGCGCCACACCTGCATCCAGGCAGGTCTGCAGACGGTCCTGGAAAAAGTCCAGCACCTCGCCGACGACGTCGTCATAGCGCGGATTGCGCTGCATGGTGCGCGGCTCGCCCTGCATGTGCATGAGGCACACCGGCAGGCCGCTGGCCACAACGGCCTGCAGTGACCCCGGCGCCCCGAGTGCGCTGACGTCGTTGATCATGTCGGCGCCGGCCTCGGCGGCGGCCCGCATCAGGGCAGGCTTGGACGTGTCAATCGAGATCGGGGCATCGCTATGGCGGCGCAAGCCCTCAAGAACCGGCATCACCCGCGCCAGTTCTTCGTCCTCAGTGACGGGTTCGGCACCGGGCCGGGTGGACTCACCGCCGATATCAAGCAGATCAGCGCCTTGCTCCAGCAGCGTCAGGCCGTGTGCCACCGCGCGATCGGGTCGATCGAAAAGGCTACCGTCAGAGAAGGAATCGGGCGTGACGTTGACAACGCCCATCACCAGCGGCCGTCGGCTTCGGTGCGCGATGCCGATGCGTTCAATCAGGGAATTTGCCATGGCGGTTAGTGTAACTCCTGGCCAGGCCAAACGACCTCGGAAACGACATCGCCGGCCCAGAGGCCGGCGATGTCTCGTTCCAATAGCGGAGAGAAGGGGTCAGCTTGGCGCCGGCTCTCCGTCGGGCTCCTCGCCTCCGTCGCCGCCATGGGCGCTGGGTGGTGGCGGGGTGTCGTTCCAGCCTTCCGGCGGATCCGGCTCACGCCCTTCCATGATCTGGTCGATCTGCTTGACGTCAATGGTCTCGTAACGCATCAGCGCCTCGGCCATCAGCTCAAGCTTTTCCCGGTTGTCCTCGAGGATTTGCTTGGCCGTGTCATACGCCTTGTCGATGATGTTGCGCACTTCCTTGTCAAGCTGGCGGTGCGTTTCGTCGGAAATATGCTTGTGCTGGGTCACCGAGCGGCCGAGAAAGACCTCGTCCTCGTTTTCACCATAGGCCAGCGGCCCCATGGTGTCGGACAAGCCCCATTTGGTGACCATGTTGCGGGCCAGCGACGAGGCGCGCTCAATGTCGTTCGAGGCACCCGTGGTGACGTTGTCCATGCCGTAAATCAGCTCCTCGGCCACGCGGCCGCCAAACAGGCTGGCCAGCTGCGAGTTGAGCTGCTTGCGCGTCATGGAGTATTTGTCTTCCTCGGGCAGGAACATGGTCACGCCCAGCGCGCGGCCGCGCGGAATGATGGTGACCTTGTAGACCGGATCGTGCTCGGGCACGATGCGGCCGACGATGGCGTGGCCAGCCTCGTGGTAGGCCGTCAGGCGCTTGTCGTCTTCGGACATCACCATGGACTTGCGCTCGGCGCCCATCATGATCTTGTCCTTGGCCTGGTCGAAATGCGTCTGGCGCACGGTGCGCGAATCCTGCCGCGCGGCAAACAGGGCCGCTTCGTTGACCAGGTTGGCCAGATCAGCACCGGAGAAACCGGGCGTGCCACGGGCGATCACGCGCGGGTCGGCATCGTCACCGATCGGCACCTTGCGCATGTGCACCTTGAGGATCTGCTCACGGCCCTTGAGGTCGGGCAACGGCACGACGACCTGGCGGTCGAAGCGGCCCGGACGCAGCAATGCCTGGTCGAGCACGTCCGGCCGGTTGGTGGCCGCAATCAGGATGATGCCTTCGTTGCCTTCGAAACCGTCCATTTCAACCAGCAGCTGGTTGAGCGTCTGCTCGCGCTCGTCATGACCGCCACCCAGGCCGGCGCCGCGCTGACGGCCGACGGCGTCGATCTCATCGATGAAGATGATGCACGGCGCATGCTTCTTGGCGGTCTCGAACATATCGCGCACGCGGGAGGCCCCCACGCCGACAAACATCTCGACGAAATCCGAGCCGGAAATCGAGAAAAACGGCACACGAGCTTCGCCGGCAATAGCGCGAGCCAGCAGGGTCTTGCCGGTGCCGGGCGGGCCGACCATCAGAATGCCCTTCGGGATATGGCCGCCCAAACGCTGGAACTTGGCCGGAGAGCGCAGGAAATCCACCAGTTCCGTGACTTCATCCTTGGCTTCTTCACAGCCGGCCACGTCCTGGAAGGTCACCTTGACCTGATCCTCGCCCTGCAGCTTGGCGCGCGACTTGCCGAAGCTCATCGCACCGCCGCGGCCGCCGACACCACCACCCTGCATCTGGCGCATGAAGTAGACCCACAGCCCGACAAGCACCAAAACAGGCAGCAGGCTGATCAGAATATCGACGACCAGCGAGCGCCGCTCAGGCTCCCTGGCCTCGATTTCAACCCGGTTGTCGAGCAAATCCTTGATCAAGCCGTCGTCGCGGGGCGCCATCACCTGCATGGTGCGACCGTCGCGGGTAAAGGCGGTGATGTTTTTCGAGCCGTTACTTTCCTGAATCTGGACTCGATCAATCGCGCCGCCTCGCACTTCCTCCAGGAACATGGAGTAGGTCATCTCCTGTGTCTGCTGTTCCTGCGGCTGCGAGTAGTAGTTGAACACGCTCATCAGGACCATCGCGATGACGATCCACATCAGCAGGTTCTTGGCAAAGTCGCTCAAGGCTTTTCTCCGATTCCACTTGATTCAATGCCCCGCATTGTACGCGAGACGCGCATCCCATCCCTCTACCGGGCCGTCACGTCAGACCAGGCCCGACCCGACCAGATAGACTTCCCGGCTTTCAGCGCGCGAGGCAGACGGCTTGCGCACCTTCACGCTGCGAAATGTCTGCCGAAACTCGGCCAACAGCTCGTCAAACCCTGCGCCCTGAAACACTTTGACCACACATCGGCCGGAAGAATTCAGCCAATCGCGGGCAAAAGCCAGGGCCAGTTCAGCCAGATAGACGCTGCGCGCCTGGTCGGATGGCCCAATCCCGGACAGATTGGGCGCCATGTCCGACATGACAAGGTCAACCCGCGCCCCGTCGAGCAACTGCTCAAGCTCGGCCAGCACCTCATCCTCGCGGAAGTCGCCCTTGATAAAGGTCACCCCCGGCAGCGGCGCCATGTCGAGAATGTCCAGCGCAATGACCTCGGCCTGGTCGTCGAGCAACTCGCGCGCCACCTGCGACCAGCTGCCCGGCGCCGCGCCCAGGTCCACCACCCGCCGAACCCCGTCAAACAGCCGATCGCGCTCGATCAACTCCCTGAGCTTGAACGCGGCCCGCGCGCGGTAACCTTCGGCTTTGGCCTGCTGTACGTAGGGGTCTTTCTGCTGCCGGTTTTTCCAGGCCTTGGACACGCTGCACTCCGTTACACTTAGCGGGCACTCTATCATCGGCCGAAGCATGAGCCTGAGCAATTCCCAACGAAAATACCTGCGTGGTCTGACCCATGACCTGGACCCGGTCGTCATCGTCGCCGACAAGGGCCTGACCGACAATGTCCGCGCCGAAATTCTGCAGGCGCTGGAGCACCACGAACTGATCAAGATCAAGCTACGCGCAGAGCGCGAGCAACGGCAGGCCTGGATGGACGAGATCGCAGACTTTTCCCCGGCAGAGCTGGTTCATCAGATCGGCCAGGTGGCCTGCTACTATCAGCGCCACCCCAAGAAACCCAAAATCGCTCTACCACGGTAGGAATAACCAATCATGCTGAATCTGACCGAGCACAGGCCCGGCAATCACCATGCGATCCGTTCGGCCGAGCCCACACACCTGGTGATTGACGACCAGACCTACACCACCAGCATTATTCTCGGCGCCCGCTTTCTCGACCCCGACTGGCAGGTACAAACCCTGGATGACCTCAACGAGGACACGGTCGCACCGCTGCTGGCGCCGGAACCCGAGGTTGTGCTGCTGGGCGCCGGCGAGCGCCCCAGAATGCCCTCGGCAAAAGTCCAGCACCTGTTCCTGCGCCAGGGCGTGGGGCTGGAATGTATGAGCCTGGTCGCAGCCGCGCGCACCTTCAACGTGTTGATGAGCGA
>SKIE01000133.1 GCA_007116585.1 Wenzhouxiangella sp.
CCGTGTTTGCGACCGACTGGCTGGCCGGGGCACTGCTGCTGCTGGCGGCTCCCTTGATTCCCGGTTTCATGATCATCATCGGCATGGGTGCCGAACAGATCTCGCGTCGCCAGCAGGACGCCCTCGGTCGTCTCAGTGGACTATTCTTTGACCGCCTGCAGGGCCTGGACACGCTCCGGCGCTTCGGCGCTGAAACACGCGAACTTGATCGCATGCGGTCGTTCTCGGAACAGTTTCGCGAGCGAACAATGCAGGTATTGCGCGTCGCTTTTCTGTCCTCGGCCGTGCTCGAGTTCTTCAGCGCAGTGGCCATCGCAACGCTGGCGATCTATATTGGCCTCGGCCTGCTGGGAATGATTGATTTTGCCGGGGCTGATTCGCTGACCTTGTTCAAGGGACTTTTCATCCTGGTCCTGGCCCCGGAGTTCTTCAACCCGCTGCGCACACTTGCAACCTTCTGGCATGACCGCGCCGGCGCGCTGGCTGCCGCGCAGTCCCTGCGCGAACTCCTGCAAGCACCAGCGGCTCGCACCGAACCCTCCTTCCCGGCTGAGCAAGTGCCGAACCAGCCCTGCTCTGTCCGGGTGATGGAGCTGCACAAGCAGTTTGCCGGTCGGCGCGCCGTACTCAACGGCCTCGCGCTGGAAGCCAGACCGGGCGAGCGGCTGCTGATCAGCGGGCCCAGCGGATGCGGCAAATCGACCCTGCTGTCGCTGCTGGCCGGCTTCGGCGAACCTGATGCCGGCGTCATCGAGATCAACAACACGCCGCTGGCCCACTTCACGCTGGCCCAGCTGGCGAATCTCCGCGGCTATCTCGGGCAAAAGCCCCTGCTCTTTCCGGGCACTATCGAGGACAACATCCGTTATGGAGATGAGCAGGCTGACGAAGCTGATCTGCAGCAGGCTCTGGGCTTGAGCGGCATCACAGAATTCCTTGATCAACTGCCACAGGGCCTGCAAACGCCACTGGGCGAGGACGGCCACGGGATCTCTGGTGGACAGGCCCGGCGCCTTGCGCTGGCCCGAGCACTGCTTCGGCCCCGACCGCTGCTGCTGCTCGACGAACCCACCGCCAGCCTGGACCCGGATACTGAGCAAGCCTTCTGGCGCGCGCTCGATCAAGTTGTACAGCAGCGCCCGATGACCATGATCTGCGCCAGCCACAGCCCCCTGGCGGCTGAATGGGCTGACCGTGTGCTCAGCCTGCAGGATGGGCAGCTGCGGGAGAGTCATGGTGTCTGAGCCCCTGCGTTTACGCAAGGTACTCGGCCGGCGCAGCTGGTGGCTGGTCGCCGGCGTATTGCTGATCCTGCTGAGCCTGATCGCCGGCGTGGCGCTGCTGGCGCTATCAGGCTGGTTCATCACGGCCAGCGCGCTGGCAGGGCTGGGGCTGATCATCGGTCTGGATATTTTCACCCCCGGAGCCGGCATTCGCCTGGCCGCGGTCGGGCGAACAGTATCGCGCTACCTTGAGCGCCTAGTGACCCACGAGGCCACTTTCCGCCTGTTGTCGGACCTGCGCGGCGAGGTGTTCGCGCGCCTGCTGCAGCTGGATGAATTCCAGCATCGCGGCCTGCGCCGTGGCGACACCCTGAACCGTCTCACGGCCGACGTCGACACCCTGGATCACCTGTTCCTGGGCGTGCTCGGCCCCACTATCGCAGCTCTGCTTCTGACGCTCTCAGCCGCGCTGTTGCTGGGGCTGTTCATTGATCCCTGGCTGGGTCTGGCCGGCGGCCTGCTGCTAGCCATCAACCCCACTCTGACCGAGCTCAGCCGAAGACGCGGACGCCAGGCCAGTCACATGCTGGTAGCCGCCGTGCCGGATCTGCGGCGGGATGCCACCATCAGCCTCGAGGGCTTGGCCGATCTGACGGCATTTGACCGCATCGGACAGCGACAGCAGCAGTGGGATGCCCAGTCCAGCCGCCTGATCGCGCTGCAGGAACGAATTGCTCGCCTCGATGCCACCAGCCAGGGTCTGGTCACGATGAGCGGCTTTATTGCAGTCTGGCTGGCACTGGTCATCGGCATTCATTTGTTCGAGAGTGATTTGATCAGCGGCCCCGTACTCGGCCTGGTGGTGTTTGCCATGCTCGGGCTGGGCGAGGCCTGGCAGGCGCTTCCAGCCGCCTGGCGCAAGCTGGAGCAAAGCCGCGGCGCGCATGCCCGCGTGGTCGAACTGACCGCCACGGAGCCCTTGCTGGCCGTCCCTGCAAAGCCGCGTACTCCCGTGAGCAACGCGCTCGGCATTGACCACCTCCACTTTCGCTATGGGCCGGAGCGGCCGTGGATATTCCGCGACTTCAGCCTGCAGATTGCCAGCGGCGAGCGCGTTGGGTTGATTGGGCCCAGCGGTGGCGGCAAGACCACGCTGGCATTGCTGATTCAGCGCCAGCTCGATCCGGTTAAAGGCCGGGTTCTACTCGGCGAGGACGATCTCCGAGACCTGGATCCCGCGGCCTACCGCCGCCATGTCGGCGTGCTCTCACAGCAGCCGATGCTGTTTCGCGACACCATCGCCGAAAACCTGCGCATCGCACGCCCGGACGCTGACGATGTTCAGCTGGGCCAGGCACTGGCCACCGCCGGCCTGGCTGAATTCATGGATGGCCTGGACGACGGCCTTGAGACCTGGCTGGACGAGGCCGGCGGTAACGTATCGGGCGGCGAGGCAAGACGGCTCGCGCTGGCTAGACTAGTGCTGACCGATTGCCCGATCGTCATTCTTGATGAACCGACCACCGGCCTGGACCACGCGACGGCCAAGGCGCTGAGCCAGACGCTGGATGACTGGTTGAGCGATCGCACGACGATCATGATCACCCACGATCCGGCCACGCTGCCGCCGCATGACCGGCTTGTTCAGCTGGAATCCGGGCTCAGATAGCGAGTGTTACCGCGGCTGCAACTTGGGCGCTTTGCTCACGAACAGAACGGCCAGCAACGGCGGCACCACCAACAAGAGTTGATCGGGCCGGTTCTGGAACAGCCCCGGCCAGCCTAGAATCAGGCTGCCAAGCGCTACGCCCGCCAGCAGCAGCGCAGGCAAACGCCCGGCGCGGGCGGATGGCCACCACAACAGCCACCACAGGGGATGCAGCAACAGCAGCATCGCGTTATGCCAGGTGTCATGGTGCCCACTAGCCAGCCACATCAGCAACAGCAGGCTGCCGGCTGATCCGGCCAGCAGAACGCCGAGATGCCAGGGCCACCTTGACCAGCGCCGCCGAACGCCCAGCACAGGGAGCATGATCAACACGGCCGCGCTTGCACCCACTTGTAACATCGACGCCCAAACGCTGCGCGGATGCTCCGGCGGCTGGAAAACCTGCGGGTCGTGCAGCAGGCGGGTTTCAATGACCAGCGGCTCACCATTAATGGTTACGGTATCAAGCCAACGCGCCAGCGCGTCGGGCAGAAAACTCTCCTCCCAGGCCGAAATCGGCTGATCAATGCTCGGGCCCATCAGCAGCATGATCCCGGTCTGGACCCAGGGCCGGGACGCACTCATGCGACGCGTATGATCACGGAAGTTCAGCCGGGCCGGCTCGCCGCGCAGCTTGGGCTCCAGTTCACCGCCCAGCACCTCGTCGAGCAGGTCGCGCAGCCAGGTTGAGCAGTTATTGCGGAAATAGTCGTACTCGTAGTACTGGGGATGCGGATAGATGGCGTCATGGATCGAGCGCTGCAGGGCCCTCACCTGTTCAGGCGCCAGGTTCAGCCGCTGGGCCTGGATGGAACGCTGGCGCCCGCGGTAGAAGTCGAATTCACGCTGAGCCTGGCTGCTGGCACCGTAGTACAGCATGATGCCGCGGGCGAAATCCAGGTGGAAACCCGGCCGGTCGATTTCGAAGTAACCGAAACTGTAGGTGTGATCCAGCCCGGTAGCCGGGTCACGCAGCCACAGCGCGTTATGGCCGAACAACTCCCAGACCTCCGCGCCCGGACCATAGGTCACCAGCCAGGCTTCCTGGGCACGAGCACCCGGAACGGACAGCACCAGCAGGACAAGCAGCCACAGGCCGCGCCACAGCGGGCGACCTGCACTCATCCGTTCTGGCGCCGTATCACCATGGCGTGCAAACGGCGATCGTCGGCGCTTTCGACCTCAAACTCCCAATCACCGATGGTGACCGCCTCGCCGGGCTCCGGCAGCCGGCCAAACTCAGCCACAACCAGCCCGCCGATGGTGTCGTAGTCATTGTCGCGGAATGACGTACCCATAGCATCGTTGAAATCATCAATCGGCGTCAGCGCCTGGATACGATACAGCCCTTCGCCGATGCGATCGACATCCTTTACCGCCTCTGCGTCGTGCTCGTCATCAATGTCACCGACGATTTCCTCGAGAACGTCTTCGATGGTGACCAGACCGGACACGCCACCGTATTCGTCGACCACGATCGCCATGTGATTCTTGCTCGCCCGGAACTCGCGCAGCAACACATTCAGCCGCTTGGATTCCGGGATGATCACCGGCGGGCGCATCAGGTCGGCCATGACCAGCTCGCGATGATCGGAAAACAACTGCAGCAGGTCCTTGGCCAGCAGAATGCCGCGCACTTCGTCGCGATCATCGCCGACCACAGGGAAGCGCGAATGGCCGGATTCGGTGATGATCGGCATGATGTCGCTCAACGAGGCCGTTTCGGCAATCACCACCATGTGTGAGCGCGGCACCATGACATCCCGAACCTGCAGTTCGTCGACCTCCAGCGCGCCTTCCAGCATCGCCAGCGTGTCTTCCTCGATCAGGCCCTGTGCAGCGACATCGCGCAGCAGTTCAACCAGGTCATCACGGCTTTTGGGCTCGCCGCCGAAAGCCCGGCCCAGCTTTTCCAGCCAGGTGCGGGAGGCAGGACCGTTAGCGGCCGAATGATTGTCTTCGTTCATGAGGCACCCTGGGCCGGCGGTCGCCGCCCGGGCCGGCGTCTAGGAGGAGGTTGGTCAGGATCCATCGTGGTTGTCATAGGGGTTGGCAAAGCCGAGGCCGGCCATCAGCTCGATTTCACGAGCCTCCATCGCCTGAGCCTCTTGAGCCTGTATATGGTCAAAGCCCAGCAGATGCAAGAGGCCGTGGATGGTCAAATGCGCCCAGTGGGACTCGGGCGATTTACCCTGCTCCATGGCCTCGCGCGCGATCACCGGTGCACACAAGACCACATCGCCGAGTACCCGCACGCCGTCCACGTCCGGATGATCGGCCGGAAAACTCAGCACGTTGGTCGCTGAGTCCTTGCCGCGCCATTCTCGATTCAGTGCCCAACCCTCGGCCTGATCGACAATGCGCAGGTTGACCATGACGGGGCCCGAGCCCGACAGCGCGTGCTGGGCCCAGGCCTTGAAGCTGGCATCGCCGGGCAGATCCGGGGCCTCGAGCTGACGCTGGATATCGAGATCAATCACGCAGTCTCACCTGCGGAAGGGCTTTCAGCGGCTTCGTAGGCCTCTACAATGCGCCGCACGATGGGGTGGCGGACCACATCACGTGCGTCAAAAAAAGTCTGACTGACGCCTTCGACATTGCGCAACAGGCCCACCGCCTGACGCAGCCCGGAAGTCACCTTGGGCGGCAGATCGACCTGGGTCAGGTCGCCGGTAATCACCGCTTTCGACCCGAATCCGATTCGGGTCAGGAACATCTTCATCTGCTCCGAAGTGGTGTTTTGCGCCTCATCAAGAATCACGAACGCGTCATTGAGGGTGCGGCCGCGCATGTAGGCCAGCGGTGCCACTTCGATCACGTTGCGCTCGGTCAGGCGCGCGGCCCGTTCAAAGCCCAGCATCTCGTAGAGCGC
>SKIE01000351.1 GCA_007116585.1 Wenzhouxiangella sp.
CGCGCCCGTCTCAACCAGGCCCGTGCCGACCAGGCCGAGGCCGAATCCAGCCTGGACGATGCCGAGCGGCAGTTCGAGCGGATCGAGTCGCTGCACGAGCGCGGCGTGGCGACGCAGGCCGAGTTCGACAATGCGCGCAATGCCCTGGCTGCAGCCCGGGCGCGACTGAATCGCGCCGAGGCCGCCGTTGCCGAGGCCGCCGAACAGTTGGACTACACCCGCATCACCGCGCCCTACAGCGGCATCGTGACGGCCCGCCACGTCGAAATGGGTGAATCCGTGGCGCCCGGCACGCCGCTGATCAGTGGCTTCTCGCTGGAAGAGCTGCGCGTGGTGGTGTCGATTCCGCAGCAGTTCGCTGCACTGGCGCGACGGGAACGGCGGGCCGAGGTCACGCTTGACGACGGGCGCGTGCTGTCGACCGGGCGGATGACCTTTTTCCCCTATGCCGACGCCGAGACCCACACCTTCCGCGTGCGCATGGCGCTGGAGGAACCCGGCGGCACCTTGTTTCCGGGCATGCTGGTTCGGGTCGGCGTGCCGGTGGTCGAGCGCGAGGCCCTGTTGATCCCCGAGTCGGCTCTGTTCCGACGCGGCGAGCTGCGCGCGGTGTACGTTATCGACGATCAGGACCGACCGCGGCTTCGTCAGGTACGTATCGGCAGCCGCGTGGACGGTCGGCTGGAAGTGCTGGCCGGGCTGGATGAGGGCGAGCGCATTGCTTCGGATCCGCGCCAGGTTTTTGCCGAGGCCGCTGAAGGCCGTCAGCAGGGCAGCCGTCCTTGAGCGATCGACCCTCGACTCTGGGCGTTTCCGGGCGCATCGCGCGGGCGTTTCAGGACGCGCACGTCACCCCGCTGCTGGCCCTTGTCGGCCTGCTGGCCGGGCTGATTATCGTCATCATCACGCCCAAGGAAGAGGAGCCGCAGATTGATGTCACCATGGCTGACGTCATCGTGGCCTTCCCGGGCGCCAGCGCGCAGCAGGTCGAAAGCCTGGTGGCCACGCCGGGCGAGCGCATCCTCGACGAGATCGAAGGCGTCGAGCACATCTATTCCATGTCGACCCACGGCTCGGCGGTGATCACGGTGCAATTCGAGGTCGGCATTCCGCGCCAGGAGGCGCTGGTGCGGCTTTACAACCAGGTCTGGTCGCATCAGGACTGGTTCCCGGAAGATCTCGGCGCCGGGCCACCGGTGGTCAAACCGCTGGGCATCGACGATGTGCCGATTCTGAGCCTGACTCTGTATGACCCGACCGGGCGGCAAAGCAGCGAGGACCTGACCCGCCTGGCCCGCGCGCTGGAGGTCGAGCTCAAGCGCGTGTCCGGCACGCGCGACGTCTACACCATCGGTGCGGTGCCGGATCGGGTCGACGTGCATTTCGACCCGGCCCTGCTGGCCGGATATGGTCTGAGCGCAACCGATTTGAGCGAGGCGGTGCGCGCGGCCAACGTGGGCGGCGAGGAAACCCGCATCACTCGCGATGGCGTGTCCATTCCGATCGAGCCCGGCACGCCGCTGAGCGAGGTCGACGTCATCGGTCGACTCGTGGTGGGCATGCGCGACGGCGCGGCCGTCCACTTGAGCGACGTGGCCAGCATTCAGCGCGGCGATACCGTGCCCGACGCCATGGTCCAACTGGGCTTCGGCCCCGGTGCTGAACACGGCAACGGCCAGGTGTTTCCGGCGGTGACCGTGGCAGTCGCCAAGAAACCGGGAGAGAACGCAGTGGTCATCGCCGATGCGGTCCAGGAGCGCGTCGAGATGCTCAGGGGCCGAGTCATTCCCGACGACACCAGTGTGCTGGTCACGCGCGATTACGGCAAGACCGCCGGCGACAAATCGCGCAAGCTGATCACAGACCTGGTCATGGCGACTTTTTCCGTGGTGCTGCTGGTGCTGGCCGCGATGGGCTGGCGCCAGGCCCTGATTGTTGGCCTGTCGGTGGTGGTTACGCTGTTGCTGACCCTGGTCTTTTCCTGGGCCTGGGGCTTCACGCTCAACCGGGTCTCGTTGTTTGCCCTGATTTTCTCGATCGGCATCCTGGTCGACGATGCCATTGTCATCGTGGAAAACATCAGCCGCCGGCTGCGCGTCACCGGCCGCTCGCTGCGCGAAGTCATCCCGGCCGCGGTCGACGAGGTTGGTACGCCGACCATCATGGCGACACTGACCGTGATCGCCGCCCTGCTGCCGATGGCTTTCGTGACTGGCCTGATGGGGCCGTACATGAGCCCGATCCCGATCAACGCCTCGGCCGGGATGGTGATCTCGCAGATTGTCGCTTTTGCCCTGGCGCCGTGGCTGGCGGTGCGCCTGCTGCGCCAGGAAAAGGGCGCAGCTTCCGACGGCGACGGTGCGTCGGCCGCGCGCGGGGTCAACAAGCACGTGCTGCGGTTCTTCCGCCGGCTGCTCACGCCGTTTCTGGGCGCAAACGCCTGGCGCCGCCGCGGCCTGGCGGTCGGCGTGATTGCTCTGACCCTGGCGGTTGCGTCGCTGCCGGTGTTTACGCTGGTGGTGCTCAAGATGCTGCCGTTCGACGACAAGTCGGAGTTCCAGGTCGTGATCGACATGCCGGAACACACGCCGGTCGAACAAACCCTGCGCGTGCTGACCGAAATGGGCCAGTTCCTGGAAGGCGTCGATGAGGTTGCCAACTGGCAGGCCTATGCAGGTACGGCCGCACCCATCAACTTCAACGGCCTGGTGCGGCAGTACTACCTGCGCGACCAGCCCTGGCAGGGCGATCTGCAGGTCAACCTGATCGAAGACCGGGATCGTCAGTCGCACGACATCGCGCTCGAGTTGCGCGCGCCGCTGACCGAGATTGGCCAGCGATTCGGCGCGGCGGTCAAGATCGTCGAAGTGCCGCCCGGGCCGCCGGTGCTCTCACCCGTGGTGGCCGAGGTCTACGGGCCCGACCACGAGACCCGCAACGCGCTGGCTCAGGAACTGGCCGAGCGTATGCGCGGCATTGACGGCCTGGTCGATATCGACACCACGGTGGTGGCGCCGATGGAACGCTGGCAGGTCGAGGTTGACCGCGCCCGCGCCGCGCGTCTGGGCGTGAGCCAGGCGCAGGTGGTCGAAGTGCTCGAAACCGCGCTGGGCAACCGCAACGTGAGCTACCTGCACGATGCCTATGCCAAACACCCTGTGCCGATCCGGATTCTGCTGGAGGAAGGCAAGAAAGCCCAGCAGGCTGTGCTGCAGTCGCTGACGGTCCGAAATGATGAAGGCGCGTTGATCCGCCTGGCCGAGATCGTGCGCTTCGAGCCTTCGGACTGGCCCGGCGTGATCCACCACAAGAACCTGCTGCCGGTCACCTACGTGACCGCTGATATGGCAGGAGCCATCGACTCGCCGCTGTACGGCATGTTCCGGTTGGCTGCCGAGCTGCGCCGCGACGATGACGGGCCGGATCAGTATTTCATTCGCCAGCCCGACTGGCCTGATCGGCCGGCGCTGAAGTGGGACGGTGAATGGCAGATCACCTACGAGACCTTCCGCGACATGGGTTTGGCTTACGCGGTCGGGGTGTTCGCCATCTTCCTGCTGCTGGTCGCGCAGTTCCGCGCCTACGGCATGCCGCTGATCGTGATGGCGCCCATTGCGCTGACCCTGATCGGCATCATGCCGGGCCATGCCATTCTGGGCAACGAGTTCACCGCCACCAGCATGATTGGCATGATTGCCCTGGCCGGCATCATCGTGCGCAACTCCATTCTGCTGGTGGTGTTCATTCGCCAATTGCTGGAAGAGGGCAAGTCGCTGGACGAGGCGGTGATTCTGGCCGGCGCGGTGCGGATCAAGCCGATTGCGCTGACCGCCATTTCCGCCATGGTCGGGGCGGCCTTTATCCTGACCGACCCGATCTTCAATGGACTGGCGATTTCACTGATCTTCGGCCTGGCGGTCTCCACACTGCTGACTGTGCTGGTGATTCCGCTGTTGTACTATTCGTTCATCGGCGAACGAGAGGTGGCTCACCTGCGACGCCGCTGATTGGCTCATCCTGGCGTCGCCTGCTTGTTTGAATCAAAAGCTCGTTTCCTGTTGAGTGTGTGCCCGCTGCTGGCGGCTGCTGCCGTGTTTCATGGCCCGGCAGTTGCGGCTGACCGTACCGACCAGACCGGACAATGGCATGTGGCCGTCTACGGCGGTCAGGCGGCCAAGGAGCGCATGCTTGATATTCTGACCCGCTACAACACGGGCTTTCGCGACGCCTGGCTGGTCGCGGTCGCGCCGGGCATGGTCTGGCGCGAGCATCCGCGCTGGCGCCAGGAGTTCGAAGGCCAGGTGGTGCGGCACTTCGGTGATCAGAATCACTGGGAGTTCAACGCCGCCTGGGTGGCGCGCTGGATGCAGTTTCCCTGGGATCATCACCTCGACACCCGCGCCGGCCTGGGCTTAGGCGTCTCCTGGGCGACCGAGATCCCCGAGATCGAACCCAGAGCGAAGCTTGACGAAGGCGAAAGCGCCCGCCTGCTGGGCTATGTCGCCATTGAGCTTGAGTTCGCGCCGCCGCGCGACAGCGACTGGTCAGGTTTTGTCCGCCTGCATCACCGCTCGGATGCCTTCGGCCTGTTCCACGATCAGCGCGGTGGCTCGAACTTCATCACCTTGGGCCTGCGTCGGCGCCTGTAGGTAACTTCAGGGCCGCAGTTGGCAGTGCGCCAGCTCGGTCTGATCGATCACGGCGCGGGCCTGCCCGTTGTCGCTGACAAACATCAGGTCAACTTCCTCAAACCGCTCGCCGGTTTCGGTCTCGACCCGGTCAAGCACATGGACAAAGTCTCCCCAGTGCAGGGCGGCATGGGCCGGTCCCAAGTGGACACTCAGCGTTTCGCCGGCGCAGTCGTAGGTACGGGTCTCCACGCTGTGCGGCTCGCTCGCGTGGAGGAAGGGGCGGAAAGCGGCCAGCGAGCCGTCATGCTCGGCAGGCTCCAGTTCCAACAAGTGCGTCATCAGCGCGTACAGATCTACCGCTCGCATGGCCGGGCTGCGGCTGCCGGGCGCAAACGCCGGTCCGTGCGCGACCAGACCGCCGTGCATTTCACGCAGCGCCGGATCCCAGCCATGCATGCCATAAAGTGAGAACTGGCGACGGCCGGCCATATGCGGCCGGTTGGAGATCATCCATTCCAGGTCGGCCTCGGCCAGGACGTCGGGCACCCGATGGTGCGAGCCGAAGCGGTAGCGCGCCGGGATATCGTCACGGGCCCAGACGCGCATGTTGGGATGGGCACCGTCGAGTGCTGCGACGATGTCGTCCACGTCTGTGTCGGTGGCCCAGATCTGCGCCGCCGGCCCCCAATCCGAGACCCTCACCTTACTCAGGTCCAGATATTCATCGAGCATGATGTAGCGGTCGAAGTCGACCCAGCTCATGCCGTGATCGGAAACCAGGATGATGTTCATATCGTCGAACAGGCCCCGCTCATCAAGCCCGTCGAACAGGATGCCCAGATGATGATCCACGTCGACCAGAGCGTCGCGCACCGGCTCGGCCCGGGGGCCGTGGCGGTGGCCCATGGAATCGACCGCGCTGAAGTACAGGGTCAGCAGGGTTGGTCGTTCTTCGGCCGGTTTGTCCATCCACTCAAGAGTCGTTTCCACTCGTTCCAGGTGTGGCACGTCGTTGGAGTAGAGCTTCCAGTAGCTGGGGCGAACGCCGTGGATGCGCGCTTCTGATCCC
>SKIE01000053.1 GCA_007116585.1 Wenzhouxiangella sp.
CCGGGGTGGTGGTCAACGACAGCCTGATCCTGGTCGACTTCGTCAATCGCCACCGGCGCGCAGGACAGCCACGGATCGAGGCCGCGCTCAAAGCCACCCGGGCGCGCTTCCGCGCGATTGTGCTGACCTCCATGACCACGTTCCTGGGTCTCGCCCCGATCGTGTTCTTCGAGACCAGCTTTCAGGCGCAGCTGGTCATTCCGATGGCCGTCTCGCTGGCCTTCGGCATTGTGTTCGCCACCGCCATTACGCTGGGACTGATTCCCATCCTGTATCTGATCGGCGATGACTTCGTTCGCCTGCTCCAGCGCCTGCTGGGGCGCGAGAACAAGGGCATGGTGGGTGCCGAGCAGACCTGATCAGGCGCTTGACGTCACCCTGGTGGCGTGGTGCAGGTGATAGGCAGGTGGAAAGGTCTGGAATCATCTTAAAATAAGCGCATGAGCGATTTTGAGGGTCTATCGGGGAAAAGTATCTCGCTAGTGCTGGGTTCGGGCGGCGCGCGCGGTCTGGCTCATATCGGCGTCATCCGTGAACTGGAGAAGTCTGGGCTCAGGATCAAGGCGATTGCCGGCAGCTCCATGGGTGCGCTGGTCGGCGGGATTTATGCTGCCGGTGAGCTACAGGCCTACGAGGACTGGGTGTGTCAGCTTGAGCAGTCGGATGTGCTGGCGCTGGTCGACTGGACCTTCGCCGGCGGCGGGCTGATCAAGGGCAGGAAGATTATCGCCAAACTGGAAGAACTGGTCGGTGATCTGGATATCCGTGATCTTGATATGGACTTCACCGCGGTCGCGGTCGACATCGACCAGGGACGGGAGCTATGGCTTGATCGCGGCTCCCTGTTTGATGCGATTCGGGCCTCGATCGCCATTCCGGGTATCTTTACCCCACACCGCTACCGCAACCGAACCCTGGTCGACGGCGGCCTGCTCAATCCCATTCCGGTCGCGCCGACGCTGCGCTGCATGACCGATCTGACCGTGGTGGTCGATGTCAACGGCCCGCCCAGCCGCGAGCTGGCGAAAGCTACCGAAGAGGATGGCGCCAAGGGCGAGCGCCGGGACGGCGGCATGTGGGACAAGCTGCGCGAATTCATGGACAGCTTTGCCAGCGACAAACAGCCCAGCGATACCCAGCCGGGTTTGCTGGCCGTCATGATGCGCTCTATTGATACCATGGAGGCCGCCATCACGCGCCAACATCTGGCCATTTTTCAGCCCGATCTTGTCGTAACAGTGCCCAAGAACGCCTGCATGGTGCACGAGTTTCACCGGGCCAGAGAGGTTATCGACCTGGGCGCGCGCCTGGCCCGCAGGGCAACACAACGCCACCAGCAGGAGCAAGGAATTGAGAATGCATGACGACGACGACATCGACGAAGTCAACCAGGCGCTGTTCGATGAAGCCGCCGACGCCGTGGTCGCGCTCGGCAACCGGCTCGCCGACGCCAACCCGGAAGCTGACCCGTGGGCCCTGGCCGATGGCCTGATCGCCGGCGCCGTCCACTACTGGCTCTACGCACACCAGCCCCAGGACATCCACAACGAAGACGACATGCTCAGCGCCAGCGAACGCATCGAGGAACTGGCCCGGCAGGTCATGCAGTCGGCCGAGGAAAGCGAGTATCTGCACTCGCCGCGCGATCGCGACGTCGGCAACGCCTGAAAAGCGGCGGTCACGCCAGCGCGTGCCGCCGCATCACTTTTTCTGCCTACTGTGAAGGCCGCTGGCGGTCGCGAGTTGCACGAAACTCGTTGCCTGGAAACCAGTTCGGCCAGTCTTTGCCGTCGGCCAGATAACGCCCGACGACATACAGCAACTCCAGGTCTTCGGCCACACCGCGCAAATCCCAATCCGGCTCGAATACATCAGCCGGCTTGTGATAGCGGATGTCGCGATAGTCCCGCTCCCAGGCCAGGCCGTGTTCGCGGCCCAGTTCCCTGTGCTCCACACCGCCCTTGGCATAGAGCGCAGGAATGCCTGCGCGGGCAAAATTGAAGTGATCCGAGCGATAGTAGAAACCGCCCTCCGGCGAAGGCTCGGGCACCATCTCACGCCCCTGTGCCTGAACAGCGCGTTCCAACAAAGGCTCTAGCTCCGACGACCCGTAACCCACCACGACCACGTCATGGGTGGGCCCGACCAGACTCAGGGCATCCATATTGATGGCCGCGACAGTTTGCTCAGGTGGAAACACCGGATTATTGGCGTAATAGCGCGAGCCCAGCAGGCCGTACTCTTCCAGCGTCACGGCCAGGAAAAGAACGCTGCGCTCCGGTGCCTGTCCGTGCTGAAACAACTGCGCAATCTCCATCAGGCCGGCGGTACCCGATGCATTGTCGATCGCACCGTTATAGATACCGGCAGACCCTGGAATGGCCAGGTTGCGGCCCAGATGATCCCAGTGCGCGACGTAGATGATCGCCTCGTCCGGCCGCTCAGTTCCGGGCAGCAGGCCCAGCACGTTGTAGGACACGCCCTCGCGCACGCTTTGGCGCACGCTGGCTGACGCGGTGGTGCCAAGCGCGACCGCCTCAAAACCCGGGGCTTTCGCCTGTTCCATCAGGGCATCGAAATCCTCACCGCTGCGGGCAAAGAGATCGCGCGCACCGTCAAGCGTGATCCAGCCCTCGATTGGCATCAGAGGCTCTTCACCGGCATCGCCCAGCTCAAACTGCGCCTGTGACCAGGAATTGATGACCACTTCCCAGGGATAGGAAGCCGGTTCGGTGTCGTGAACAATCAAGGCAGCTGCAGCACCCTGCCGCGCGGCCTCTTCGTACTTGTAGGTCCAGCGACCGTAGTAAGTCATCGCGCGGCCGTTGAACAAGGCGTCGTCACCGGTGGCAAAGCCGGGGTCGTTGACCAGAATCACGACCGTCTTGCCGGTCACGTCCAGACCGGCGTAGTCGTTCCAGTCATACTCCGGAGCGACCACGCCGTAGCCAACGAAGACCAGTTCCGAGTCTTCGATGGCATGCGGCTCCGTGCCGCCGCGGCGACTCCAGGTAATCATCTCTTCGGGGAAGCCCATTTGCCAGTGCTCGTCGCCGTTGGCCAGGCGAAGCGGTGAGCGTTCTTCATTGGTCATTTCAACCATCGGGACCGGCTGCAGAAAGCTGTCGCCGTAGCCTGGCTGCAAACCCAATGCCGCAAACTCAGAGACCAGATAATTGACCGTGAGACGTTCGCCGCGGGTTCCCGGCGCTCGCCCCTCGAACTCGTCTGAAGCCAGCGTGGCGACATGCCGGGCGTAGCTGTCCGGGTCGACGCCGTTGCCAGGCACGGCGGGCAGCGAATTGTCTGGCGCTATCGGCACTGCATCCCGTGACGCGGTCGCTGACGGCTCTCCGGGCATTTCAGCCTGGGTATGGACTGCCGCTTGTTGGTCGTGCTGGCAGCCGGCCAGGGCGACGGCCATCAGGGTCGAAATCAGAAGAATCTTGCGCATAGTCGCTCCGAGCTTGCCGCGATGGGAATAGTGGGCATTCTAGCCGAGATCAGCGTCCTGCCCTGGCGACCTATCAGATCAGTCCACCCTCGAAGGCTTTGAGCACGGCACGGGTCCGGTCACGCACGCCCATTTTGGACAGAATGTTGGAGACGTGGTTTTTGATGGTGCCCTCGGCCACATGCAGCGCGCCGGCGATTTCCTTGTTCGAATAGCCGCCGGCCATCAGGCGCAGGATCTCTGTCTCTCTTTCAGTCAAGGGGTCGGGCTGGTCCAGCGCCGAGAACCCGGTATTGAGCTGACCCAGGCCTTTGAGCAGTCGCTGCGTGACCGCCGGTTTGACCAGCGTCTTGCCGGCGGCAACCGAGCGCACGCCCTCCAGCAGATCCTCCAGCGCCACGTCTTTCAGCAGGTAGCCGCGCGCACCGGCGCGGATGCCGGCCAGCACCAGCTCCTCGTCATCGAACGTGGTCAGAATAATCGTCGGCGGCAGCTGCTTGTCTGCAGACAGCGCCTGCAACACGTCAAGCCCGCTCTTGCCCGGCATGCGCATGTCCAGCAGCACGACATCCGGGGCCAGCTCCGGTATCTGCAGCAGCGCCGAGTCGCCATCTGCGGCTTCGCCGATGACCTCGATGTCGTCTGCCAGCTCAAGCAGTGAGCGCACGCCCTGGCGCACCAGGGTTTGATCATCGACCAGCATGACTCTTATCACGCGCCCTCCTCCGCAGGCATCCAGGCACGGACCTGAAAACCAAGGCCAGGTCCGGTTGAAATATCGAGCCGGCCGCCCAGCTCCCGCAATCGTTCGCGCATGCCGTTGAGACCGTTGCCTGGCATGAGTTCCGCAGCACCACAGCCATCGTCCCGGGCGCGCAGCGCCACGCCCTCGCGGGTGGACTCCAGGCCGATCCATAGATTTGACGCGTTGGCGTGGCGCACCGCGTTGGTGATCACCTCCTGAGCACAGCGCAACAGAATCTGGGCGCGGGTCGGATCAGCCTGGGACAAATGATCGGGTATATCCAGATGAATCTGCAGTTGCGGCACGCCAGCGGCCAGCACTTCCAGCGCCTCGCGCAGGTTGACCTGATCATCCCGGCGCAAGTCACCAACGACCTCACGCACATCCGACAGCAGCAGGCGCGCGACGGCAGCCGCCTTGTCGACATGTGACTTGGCCTTACCCTCCGTGGTGTGACTGGCAACTTCCAGATTCAAGGTCAGGGCAGTGAGATGATGGCCGACCAGGTCGTGCAGATCGCGCGATATGCGCACCCGCTCGGCAATCCTGGTGTTGTCGGCCAGCAGGGACTGCGTGGCCAGCAGCTCGGAGTTGACCCGACGCAGATCAGCCCGCGCCTGCACCTGCTGCAGCGCCAGCAAAGAGGCAATAAAAGGGAACAGCGTCAGCCCCAGATTCATCAGCACGAAAATCAGCGCCAGCAGCCAACTGCCGTCCGGGGTAAAAATGACCCAGATGCCGAACACCAGCGCCAGCGCACCCACCCAGGCCATGCCCGGCAACGCCGGCAACATCCAGGGCAGCAGCGCGGCAACCACCATGGCCAGCAAACTGCCAATGCCTGACCGGGTGAAATAATTCACCGCAAAAGCCGCGACCGACATCACCGCCAGCAGCAACACGCGCAGCCAGAACGGCGAGCGCTGCTGCAGGCGAACGGCGGGGTGAATGAAAGCCAGCAGGAACAGCAACGAGCCCGACCACCAGCCGATGATCGCCCCGGTACCCGGCGGCTCCAGGGCTACGAGCGGCAGCACCAGCAGCGGCACCGCCGTCAGCAGCCACACCAGGAACCCCATGTAGCGCAGCCAGTCGACCGGCTGTAGATCGCCAAGACGGGAAAGAGACTGGAGCAAACGGTCGGCCATTGCAATATTCTACGGCTTTCCATTGCCCGGGCCATGGGACAGAGGTCATTGATGCTGCGACTGCAAGACGCCGGCCCCAACCCGATCGCCGAGCTGCTGGAATCACTAGGGCTGGCGCTGGAAACCGTTGCCGATGGCGAGGAAATCCCGGGCAGCTTCTGGAGCGACGAAGAGGCCGGCCTGATCAAAAATACCCTCTACGCCCGAAGCGACACGCCCGTTCACTCCATCCTCCACGAAGCCTGCCACTGGCTGTGCATGGACGAAGAACGCCGCGCCGGACTGCACACCAACGCCGGGGGTGACTACGACGAGGAAAATGCGGTCTGCTACCTGCAAATCCTGCTGGCC
>SKIE01000167.1 GCA_007116585.1 Wenzhouxiangella sp.
CAGCCAGCCGGGCTGCCCGGCAATGGTGAAGGCGAGGAGGACGGCACCGACGGCCGCAGTCCAGATCACTACGCGGGTTTTCAGGTACGCGCAGGTCAGCGCGGTGGCCAGCAGGGCGGCCAGAAACAACACAGTCATCATGACGCTTTCGCTCCTTGTCCGGCCTGGCGCCGCAAAAACGGCGTGATCGCGGACAGAAAGTGGTCGTTGGCATCGCCGGCGACCATGTGGGCCGCATCCCCGACCTCGACGGTTTCAGCGTGCGGGGCCAGCTTGCGGAATTCAGAAATGTGTTCAGCGCCGATCAGCTCGCTCATGCCGCCGGCGACCAGCAGAGTCGGTATCTTCAGCCGGCGGCTGGCCGACTGCAGGCGCGACTGCAGGTTGGACGACTTCTCCGCCAGCGCCAGCATGGCCGGGTCCCAGTGCCAGTACCAGCGCCCGTTGCGGGCCTGGCGCAGGTTGCGGCTCAGGTTCGAGCCGCTACTGTTCTGGCGGCGATGCGGCAGGAAGGCGCGAACCGACTCCTTGGCTTCTTCCAGCGAGGCAAAGCCGTCCGGGTTCTGGCGCATGAAGGCCAGCATGGCCGCCACGCCACGCTCATCCCAGCGCGGCGCGATATCGACCAGGACCATGGCGCGGACGTCAACCTTCGGCTTCTCGGAGTGCCCCAGCAGGGCGGTCAGGCCACCCATGGAGGCGCCGATGACGATCGGCGGGCCGGGCAGCGAATCGCACACCCGCCGGAAATCCTCGACGAACTGCTCGAAGTCGTACTCCCCGCTGGGCGCGCGGTCGCTCTCGCCGTGGCCGCGGGCATCGTAGCTGACCGCCTGCCAGCCGGCCGCAGCCAGCTGCCAGCCGGTGGCCTCCCAGGCGTACTGGGTCTGGCCGAAACCGTGGGCCATCAGCACGCAGGGCGCGCGATCATCGCCGTAGTAGCGAAGATGGAGACGGATGCCGTCATCGGTCCAGATCTGACGGCGGCGGATGTCATCATGAAGTTTGCGAACTGCTTCCATACGCTCCAGTATGGGGTTGCCCCTGTGAGGTGTCAATAAGACTGAAATGGCCGGGCTCAAATCGGCTACCATCCGCTCATGGTCAAAGCTGCTTCGATAAGCAAACCCGCCAACGACAGGGTCTCATTGACGCCTGAAGATTGGGAGAAGGCTGCGCTCGCGCTAATTGCCGAAAAAGGGGTGGGCGCGCTGGCGGTCGAGCCCCTGGCCCGGCGCCTGCAGATCACCAAGGGCAGTTTTTACTGGCATTTCCCTGGCCGCGACGAACTGCTGGCCAGTGCCCTCAAGCGCTGGGAGCGGCAGGATACGGATCATCTCCAGCGGTCGCTCAAGGCTGACGCCAAGCCGGCCGAGCGGCTGGCCGGCTTTGTCTGGGCAACGACGAGGCAAACCCTCACTCACCGGGTTTATCTCGCGCTGTGTGCGCTGCCGGATGATGCGCTGATCGGTCCGGTCCTGCAGCGGGTGACGGAGCGGCGCATGACCTACCTGGCCGAGGCGTTCGCCGAGCTGGGTTTCAGTCCGGAAGCGGCCGGGCGGCGCGCGACGCTGGTCTACTCAAGCTACGTCGGCTATCTGCAGCTTCAGGCCCAGCAGCGCGTGCCCGAGCCCGAGGAGCCGGCCTTTGATGCCTACGTCGAGCACGTCATCGCCAGCCTGATCGACCCGCACGCCGGCCCGAGCGACAAGTCGGCGGCCTGAGATCTCCCTGCTCAGGGCCGGTGCGGCAGGGCCAGGTAGTCGTGGCTTTGCATTTCGATCAGGCGCGAGACGGTGCGCTCGAACGGGGCGGCCAGGCGCTGGCCTGAATAGAGTTCCTCGATGGCCACGTCCGCGGCAATGATCAGCTTGACCGCCCGGTCGTAGCATTCATCGACCAAGTGAATGAAGCGCCTTGCGGCGTTGTTGTCTTCTTCCCCCAGCGCCGGCACGTCCTGCACGATCAGCGTGGCAAATCGTCTGGCCAGGTCAATGTAGTCGGCGCTGGCGCGGTGGCCGCGGCACAGGGTATCGAAGTCAAACCAGGCCACCGAGCCGGCTCGTCGGCAGGGTTGGACATCGCGCCCGCGCAGGCGCAGCGGGCCCTCGCTGACCTGCTCACCGGCGGCGAGGGCGTCAAATTCCGCGGCCAGTTCGGCCAGCCTGGCCTCGTCCTGCGGGTGCAGCCAGGTCGGGTGGCGGGTCAGTTCGCGCAGGCGATAGTCATCGGCGGCATCCAGTGCCAGCACCCGGCAGTGTTCTTCAATGGCTTCGATGGCCGGCACGAAGCGGACGCGCTGCAGCCCATCGGCGTAGAGCTGTTCGGGCACGGTGTTGGAGGTGGCGACCAGGGTCACGCCGCGGGCGAACAGGCCCTGCAGCAACTCGCCGAGCAGCATGGCATCGCCGATGTCGCTGACATGAAATTCGTCAAAGCACAGCACCCGAACCTGGCGCGCGGTTTCAGCGGCAATGGCCTGGAGCGGGTCGCGCTGGCCGTCACGGGATTTGAGCTGGCGATGAATCCGATCCATGAAGCGATGGAAGTGCAGACGCTCGACCGGTACCTCGGCCTCTTGCAGACTGGTGGCGAGCAGGTCCATCAGCATGGTCTTGCCGCGGCCGACGCTGCCGTGCAGATACAGGCCGGTCACCGATGGCCGCCGCCGTCGCAGTCGGTGGATCAGGCCGCGGGGTGAATCGGTCAGTTCGGTAAAGAGGTTTTCGAGTGCTTCGAGGACGCGGGCCTGGGCCGGGTCTTCCTGCAGGCGGCCTTGCTCAACCAGCGCCCGCCAACGGGCCAGTGGGCCGCTTGCGAGTACGCTGGCCATGCCGCGTCACGGCAGGCTGGACTGGACGTGATTCTTGATCAGTCCGCGCAAATCCATCAGGCGGCGATGGAAAAAATGCCCGGCGCCTTCCATGATCACCAGGTCGGGGGGCTGATCAAGGTTCTGCGCCCACTTCTCCACCGCCTCGGACGAGACCACGTCGTCTTCATCGCCCTGGACAACCAGCCACGGGCAGTTGGGCGGCAAAAGCGCCTCGAAGCCATAGCGCTCGACCGGCGGCGCAATAGTGATCAATTGCCGCACGGGCAGGTCGCGCGCGGCTTTGAGGCTGATATAGGCCCCGAAGGAAAAACCGCCAAGCCACAGATCGGTGGATGCCCGCGTTTTCTGGACCCAGTCGACCACGGCCAGCAGGTCTTCCAACTCGCCCTGGCCGTTGTCGTATTCGCCCTCGCTGTCTCCGACGCCGCGGAAGTTGAAGCGCACGGTTGCCAGGCCCAGTTCGCGCAGCGCCCGGTCGATGATGGTGACGACCTTGTTGCGCATGGTGCCGCCGTGCTGCGGGTGCGGATGGCATAGCACGGCGGTGGCCGGTTTCTCTGTGCCCGGTTCGGGCACATCGACCAGGCACTCCAGCTTGCCGGCCGGACCGGTCAGGAAAAACTCGGCGGTGTCGTCTGGAAACAGCTGTGGATCAAGCATGCTCGGCACTCTCCTCGGTCAGGCTGGCCCACGTGGGCCGACCATGATAACCGGAGCCAGTCGGGTGGTTGCCGGGCTACTACTCGAGCATGTCGAGCATGAAGTCGACGGAGACTTCAATCTGCTCATCCGACAAATCCATTCTGCCGCCGCGCGGAGGCATGGCCCCGATGCCGTTGATAGCGTTGGCGATCAGTTCATCGCGCCCTTTGTCGAGGCGCCCGGCCCAGGCGCTGGCCGTCATCAGCGGCGCACCGCCGGCGCCGGATTCATGGCAGGTGCCGCAGGCCCGGTCGTAAATCAGCTGCCCGTCCAGCGAGCCGTCGAACGCAACTGCTACCTCTTCAGCGCTGGCCGCCGCTTCGCGGGCGGCCTGTGCCGCGGCGCGTCCGGTTTCTCCGGCAAAGACGCCGGCCACAGGCATCAGCCGCTGTTCACGGGCTTCTTCCCGTGCGGTTGGCTGTTCCCGCTCCACGGTGCCGTGCAAGGTGACGGCCACAATAACGATGACGACTGCAAAGACTGCCAGCAGCGCAATGATCAGGCTGAAGCGTTGGAGAAAAACGCGGTCATCAGCTTCGGACACGATGGCTATTCCTCAAACAAGGCAACGTAGTCTTTAATTATATCCTAGGGCCATAGCGGACGGCGCCAGCTTGATCGGCGAGATCGCGCCGCTGCAGGCTGATTGCCAGCGCGCAACCACAGGCGCTGCCGATCACGGGCCCGGCCATTACTACGGCGGCGACCAGAGCAGGCTGGGCGAAATACCACGTCACCAACAGCAGGGCCGCGGCCGGCAGCATCGCGGCGGGGATGGCCGCCGTGGGTCGGCCACACCAGGCACAGGCCAGGGCACCGCCGGCCGCCACCGCGATCATCCAGATCACTGCAATCAGGGCCGGTCGAGTTGTGGCGGCCACATCAGGCCGTGCCAGGGAAGCCAGCAAGTGCTCGCCACCGCCGGCCAGCGCCAGCAGCGCCATGACAAGCTCTGCCAGCGCCACGCTGATGATCACGCCCAGCGCCGCACCGGTCAGCCAGCGGGTTTCCTTGAACATAGAGCGCCAGACCCGTTACCCTTTAACTACTAAAAACAACAAGCATCAATAACAACAAGATACCAGCCTGCAAGGGAGTTTGAAGATGGGGATTGGCGCGACCACGGCCGGAGAGTATCCGGCGTGCATGGCAGGACAGTGATGTGAAGCTCAGCGGTGGCCTCGGCCCGGTGCCGGCGGCAGCACTGTCGCTGCTTGTGGTGGCCGGCTTGCTTGCGGTCACGGTGTGGCTGGCGGCCGAACTGCGCGCGGCCGAGCAGGACGCCGAACAACTGCGGTTGCAGCAACTGGTCGACTACATGCAGGCCGATCTGGTCGGCGATATCGAGAAAAAGATTCGCGATCGCCAGCGGGCTGCGGTGAGCCTGTCGCGCAGCGGGCTTGAGCCCAGCGACGCCGGCCGCCGCATGGTTGCTCTGACCATGGAGCAGACCTCGTTTTATCGGGCCGTGGCCATCGTCGACAACGGTTTGCGCATCCGCTGGCTGAAAAATCCGCATGGCATTGACCTTGCCCCTGGCGAGCGCTTTCCGGTCGAGACCGGTTTCGCCGAGCGCATGGATGCCTTGATCGATCAGGCCGGGCTGGCCATTGACCGGCCGCTGCCGCTGCCCGATGGTGACGTCGCGGTCAGCTGGTTCATGCCGCTGTCGCTTGAGGGCGAAACGGTGGGTTACCTGGTCACCATGTTTGCCGTTGGCGAGGCGCTGGCGGCATTCCTGCCCGAGCAGTTCCGGCGCGAGCTCGACATGGTCGTTCGGGCCGGCGACCGGGTGCTCAAACCCATTGGTATGGCGCTGCCGCCGGATCTGGCGCAATGGCCGGCGCATTTCATGCTGGATATTGACGGTGACGGTTCGGGGTTTGATGTCCACGCGCGTTTTTCCGACCAGGCGACGGCGGTCGATGGCTTGCCGCTGCCGGTTTTTGCGGCGGCGGCCGGATCGGTGTCTTCCGCGCTGCTGGGGCTGGCGTTGTTTCTGGTGTTGCGCAACGCCGACTACACCGGCCGACTGGAGCAGGTCAACCAGCGCCTGAGCCGGGAGGCCGAATCGCGCCGGCAGGCCGAGGCAGAGTTGGCCTACCTGCTGCAACACGATCGCCTGACCGGACTGCCCAACCGCAGCGGCAGCATCGC
>SKIE01000069.1 GCA_007116585.1 Wenzhouxiangella sp.
AGACGCTGGAACACGCCGCCCAGCGACTGGGCATCAACCTGGCAAACACCTCGTCTTCCTCTTGCGAATCAGAGCACCATGAGCACAGCACAAGCAATTCTTGACCAGAACCGCCTGGCCGACATCGCCACGGACAGTTTCCGCCAGGCCGACCCTTATCCGTGGCTTAATCCGGAAGGTGTGTTGACTGAAGCAGCTTTCAACACCTTGCGCAACAACATGCCGATGCTGGACCAGATGAAGGCCAGCTTTGGCCGCAAACGGGCCCACGGGCAGAAACCGCACGACCGCTACGCACTGGAATATCGTCCCGATCTGGACATCCACCCGGCCTGGCACCAGTTTGTCGATGAGCTGAACGGGCCGGTCTACCAGGACTGGCTGGCGCGCCTGTTTGCAACCCGACGCTTCACCCTCAGCTACCACTGGCACTATGCGCCGCGTGGGGCGTCGGTGTCGCCGCACTGCGACGCCAAGCGCAAACTCGGTTCACATATTTTCTACTTCAACACCGAGGACGAGTGGGATCGCAACTGGGGTGGTCAGACCGTGATCCTCGACGACGGCGGCCGATTCCCCCGCAGCAGCGCGCCGGATTTCGGGGATTTCGAGCGCTCCTGGGTGGCAGATGCCATGGGCAACCGGTCGCTGTTGTTTCAGCGCCAGGGCAACTCCTGGCACGGCGTCAAGGAACTCAACTGCCCCGACGACCGTCTCAGAAAGGTATTCATCATCGTGGTAAACGCCGACAATCTGGCCGCCCGGGTGCGGCGGCTGTTTCATCGCCCCGACGGATATTAAAGCGCATGAGATTCGATACCACTGCCCTGTTGATCGCCCTGCCGCTGCTGATGGTCGTGTCTTCGGCCATGGCTGATCCCCAGGTTTTTCGCTGCGTGGACGATGAAGGCTCGGTCGTATTCAGCGACCAGCCGTGCGATGACGAGGGGCAGGCCTATAAGCCGGCAGGGAATATGAGCGTGGTGGCAACCCCCGACAATCTGGAGGCACGTATCCAGGCCAATCAGGAATTCGTCCAGAACCGGCGGGAGCGGCTGCGCGAAGCCCAGGAACGGGCCCGCCAGCGCCAGGAAGCCGAGGCGGCTGAAGCCCAAGTGGCCCCGCTCGCACCCGCGGGCCAGAACGTAACCCTGCCTTTCTGGCCGCCGGGCTGGAGCGAGCCACCGCCGCCGGCAACAGATGACGCACGGCGAACGACGCCACCCAGAGATGAGCGCTTCTCCGCCCTTGGTGGGCGGCAATTGGGCAGCGCCAGACGATCAGAAGACGATGGAGAAGAAAACGACAACTGACATCACAACGTCTCGCCGGCCGGTTCAATAGCCCTCAAGTACATCCACGCCCGGCGGCGGGTCGAACACGAACAGATCGCCCGACAGTTCAGGGTTGCGCTCAAGTTGCTGCAATTCGATGCGGGTGACTTGGCCAACCAGCCCATCGACCAACTCCAGTTCCACCGGCAGGCCGTTGCTGAACCGCATGATGGCCCGCTCGAAGCCGGCCTCGGGCTCCAGCGGCACGAAACTGAGCTCATCATCGCTGTCGCGATCCTCCAGCCGATAGAAGCGATCGAGCAACTCGGGCCGAGTCAGGACCAGCAGCGGCGACTCACCCGGCGGCGGCTGATCCCGAACGGTGACCTGATCAAGCCCTTCATCGAAGTGCCACAGTCTCTCGCCGTCAGCCACAAGCTGTTGCGGAAAGGGCTCGCTGTAATCCCAGCGAAACCGATCGGGAGCCTGGAAATACAGTTCACCGCTGGATTCTTCCAGGACGAAACCGTCCTCATCGAAAATGACCTGAAAGAAATTGCCGGACAGCGTGTCCAGATCTTCGGCAAATCGCTCCAGCTGGCGCACGGCATCCGCCGCCGCCAGGGCAGGAAACAACGAGAGGGCAAACAAAAGGCTGCGCAGCATGAACACCTCGGATGAAAAAATGATCGTTGAGTTCAGTCGCGCGGTGGCGCCGGCGCCAGGACTTCACGCTGACCGTTGTGCTCAGGCGGACTGACCACGCCCTGCGCTTCCATCTCCTCGATCAGCCGGGCCGCCCGGTTGTAGCCAACTCGCAGCTGGCGCTGCACGCTCGAGATTGAAGCGCGTCGACTTTCAAGCACATAGGCAACGGCCTTGTCGTAAAGTTCATCCTCGGAGTCACCGCCGCTGGCCTCGGGCAGACCGTTGGCGCCAATGGTCTGTCCATCGGCCGTGGTCTGCGTCTCGGCCAACACCTCCTCGAGATAATCGGGCTCGCCCTGCTGTTTGAGCCAGTCGACTACGGCGTGGACCTCATGGTCATCGACGAAGGCGCCGTGAATTCGCTCCGGGAGGCCGGAGCCCGGCGGAAGGTACAGCATGTCCCCGTGTCCGAGTAACTGCTCAGCGCCCTGCTGATCCAGAATCGTGCGGGAGTCAATTCGCGAGGAGACCTGAAATGCCATGCGGGTCGGGATATTGGCCTTGATCAGACCGGTGATCACGTCCACCGAGGGCCGCTGGGTGGCCAGAATCAGGTGAATGCCGGACGCCCGGGCCTTCTGCGCCAGGCGTGAGATCAACTGCTCCACTTTCTTGCCGACGATCATCATCATGTCGGCAAACTCGTCCACCACGACCACGATGAAAGGCAGGCTCTGCAGGGTCGGCGGTTCCTCACCATCTGCCAGGGCCTCGGCCGGCACGGTTGGATCGGGAATGAGTCGGTTCTTGCGAATGGCGTCCTGCACCTTGCGGTTGTAACCGGCCAGGTTGCGCACGCCCAGGCTGGCCATCAGGCGATAGCGCCGTTCCATCTCGGCTACGCACCAGCGCAGGGCATTGGCGGCTTCCTTCATGTCCGTCACCACCGGGGTCAACAGATGGCCGATGCCCTCATAAACCGACAGCTCCAGCATCTTGGGATCGACCATGATCAGGCGCACCTGATCGGGGGTGGCCTTGTACAGCAAGCTCAGGATCATGGCGTTGATCGCGACTGACTTGCCCGAACCTGTCGTGCCGGCCACCAGCAGATGTGGCATGCGCGAGATATCAGCCGTCAACGGCCGGCCTGAAATACTCTTGCCGAGTCCCAGCGTCAGCGGAGAATTGGCCTTGTGATAGGCGTCGGCAGCCAGGATCTCGCGCAGATGCACCATTTCCCGGTTCTGGTTGGGAATTTCCAGACCAATCACGCTCTTGCCGGGTATCACATCCACCACGCGCACCGAGATCACGCTTAACGCTCGAGCCAGGTCCTTGGCCAGGTTGGAGACCTGCGCACCCTTGACGCCGGGCGCCGGCTGCAGCTCAAAGCGGGTAATGACCGGCCCGGGATGGACAGCAACCACCTCTGCCTCGACGCCGAAATCGGCCAGCTTCAACTCGACCTGACGACTCATGGCCTTGAGTGCGTCCTCCGAGTAGCCGGCCCGTTGCAACGGCGCCTCGTCCAGCAGCTCCAATGGCGGCAAGCCGCCCTCGGGCAGGCTTTTGAACAGGGGCTGCTGGCGCACCTTGGTGTCTTCCCGGCGCGACACCTTGGGTTCATCCTGGGGCTCGATGCGCACCTCGGCCCGCCCCTTGCGCTTGATCGTATCCTGTTTGCGCACTTCTTCGCGCACCGCCCTGGCCCGGCGGCCGTGCCACCACTCGCGCACACGTGCCACCTCCGCGCCCAGGCGCTCAACCGTCCACAGGGCCCAGTAACCGGTCCGGTCAACCACGTGAATCCAGGACAGCCCGGTCAGCAGGGTGACGGCGGCCAGAAACAGCGTCAGATGGATCAGCGCGGCCCCGGTCAGGCCGAACACCGACACCATCGGTGCGGCCAGCAGTTCCCCCAGCACGCCACCCGCTTCGGGCAGACCGCCGCGGGCCTGCAAAGCCAGCAGCACGCAGCCGGTCACGACCATCAGCAGCAAGCCGCCGGCGCGCACCGACCACTCGACCAGACCAGCCGGTTCGGTTCGCTCACGCAACAGGCGCAACCCGAGAACAATCACGAGAATCGGCGCCACGTAGGCCATATAACCGAAGAGGAACAGAAACAGGTCCGACAGCCAGGCACCGAACCGACCGCCGAGGTTATGCAAAGTCTCACCACCAGCGGCCCGGGACCAGCCCGGATCAGCTTCGTGATGGCTAAGCAGACTCAAAACCAGGTACAGGGCACAGACCAGCAGCACGAGGAAAGCGGCCTCGCTGAGCCTGCGTGCCAGCGCGGTGTCGCGGTTGTCCCTGGGTGCTGCCGTTGACTTTGCCGGTCGGGCCATATGCCTGATTCAGTTAAGGGCCGCTGCCCACCGCATCCTTAGTAACGCAAGTAGCGCGATCAGCGCAAGGCCGGATGAACGATTTCGCCGCCACAAACGTTGATTCCACGTTCAAGCGCCTCATTCAAACGCCAGTCAGGCCTGGCCATGCGCTGGGCATAGGGCAGAATGGCAGCCGACAGGGCCTGGCTGGAAGTCCGCGGCACCGCGCCGGGCATGTTGGTCACGGCAAAATGGGTCACGCCGTCGACCTGGTACGTGGGATCAGCATACGTCGTTGGACGAGTGGTCTCAAAACAACCGCCCTGATCAACCGAAATATCCACCACCACGCTGCCTTCAGGCATGGCCGAAATCATTTCGCGCGTTACCACGTGCGGTGCCCGCGCACCGGTGACCAGCACAGCGCCAATGACCATGTCGGCGCGCGCGACAAAGTCGCCAACCGTTTCCACATAAGGATAAAGCGCCGTTACGTTGGACCCGATCGCCATCATTTCGGCCAGGCGGTCCTGGCGCCGGTCAAACACGGTCACGCGGGCACCGGCCGCCGCGGCCAGCCGGGCGGCGTTGCCGCCCGCCGCACCGGCTCCGAGCACCACGACATGGCCGCGATCAGCAGCAGGAAGCCCGCCCAGCAGCACACCCCGGCCGCCCTGCGGCAGATGCAGCAAGTGAGTGGCCACCTGAACACCAATTCTCCCGGCAATGTTGCTCATCGGCGCCAGCAGCGGCAGTAATCCATCAGTTTCTTCAACGGTTTCAAAAGCAACGCCGGTCAACCCGATACTTAGCAGTCGCTCAGTCAGCGCCGGCTCCGCGGCCAGGTGCAGATAGCAGAACAGCAGGTGATCCTCGCGCAGATGGTCCAGATCTCCGGCAATCGGCTCTTTGACCTTGACGATCAGCTCGGACTGGCCGTACGTCGCGGCCGCGTCCGGCAGGATGCTGACCCCCACCCGCTCGAAATCCTCGTCGGCAAAGCCGCTTTTGACGCCGGCACCGGCCTGCACGAACACCTCATGACCGGCCCGGACGAGGTCGCCACAGGCCGCCGGAACCAGCGCCACCCGGCCTTCAAGCGTCTTGATTTCTGTTGGTACCCCGATACGCATGCAAATCCCTCCACGGATTTTTCTTTGAAAACTTCGAAGGAAAAGTGATCAGCGTCGCTTGATATGCCTCTAATGGCGCCGTGGGGTCAGCTGTTATTCTCGGCTCGTTGCCAACGCTCGACACTTGCAAAAAGGTCATATTGACCCGACTTGAAAGGCTTTGGTGATCACCCGGACACAACTGGAGAATTATACATGTCAGAACCCCGCCACATCCGGCTGCTGATTCTCGGATCAGGCCCAGCCGGCTACACCGCCGCCGTCTACGCTGCCCGAGCCAACCTGCAGCCGGCGATCA
>SKIE01000184.1 GCA_007116585.1 Wenzhouxiangella sp.
GAGTTGATCGCGGTTCATCAGCGTCTGGATGACGGTCAGCCGTGGGCCTCGGACGCTGCCGCCATTGGCCGACGCCGGCTCAAGAACACCGCCTTGCGCTGGCTGTCGGCGGCCAGCGATCCGGCCTGGGGTGAGCGTGCATTGCGTCAGTACGAGCAGGCCGACAACATGACCGACCGCTTTGCCGCGCTGCGAACCCTCGTTCACGGCAACGCAAGCGAATCGGCCCAGGCGCTGGATGACTTTGCTCGGCGCTTTGCCGACGACACGCTGGTCATGGACAAGTGGTTTGCCGTCCAGGCCACGCGGCCGGATGCGGCGGTGGCCGATCAGCTGCAGGATTTGATGCGGCACCCGGCCTTCAGCCTGAAAAACCCGAACAAGGTGCGATCCGTATTCGGTGCTTTTGCCATGGCCAACCCGGTCGCTTTTCACCGCGCCGACGGTGCTGGATATCGCAATGTTGCAGCCGTGGTGGCGGAGCTTGACGCGGTCAACCCGCAGGTCGCCGCGCGCCTGGTCAGTGCCTTCAATCGCTGGCGTCGTTACGAGCCCGGTCGGGCTCAGCGCATGCGCGAGGAGCTGGAAGCCTTGTCCGCGCGGCGGGGGCTGAGCCCGGATGTGGGCGAAATTGTCTCAGCCGCCCTGCGGCCGCCGAAGCGGTAGCAAGGTGCAGGCCTCCAGCAACTGATCCCAGGGAAAATCGGGGCCGGGGTCGAGTTTGCGTCGCACCTGCTGGCTGGCGTCATTGCTGGCCGGTACGAAGCGCTGATCCAGCCAGTCGTGACCGGCCACAAAGCGCAGCTCGGGCAGCGTGTGTTCAAGCTGGCGCAGCAGGGCCAGCAATGCATCCAGCTGGGGCGGGCTGATGTTTTCCTGCCAGTGCTGGTGATGGCTGTTCAGCCAGTCGGGGTAGCGCCCCAGGTTGACCAGTTCGATCCCGATCGAACGGGGGTTGTAGCCCACCACATGGTGAGCGATGCGGTCCAATTCGACCCATTGCTCAATGCGGCCGTCGCGGTCAATGTAATAGTGCCCGCTGTTGCCGGTGCCGGACTGCGCATAGTGAATACGCTCACCGAACTGCCGGGCCAGGCCCAGGTCCGGCAGTTCGGTGGCGTGGATCACGACCAGATCGATGTCTTTTAGCGCGCGACACGCCAGGCGATCGTTGTAGCCCAGCAAACGCTGCGCGATATCCATCGAAAGGACGGTCCGGTTTAAGAGCTTTCGGCTGCGCGCTCGGCAATCTCGTCGAGCAGGCCGTCCAGTGTTTCCCGATCAAACCAGCGACCAGCCCGCATCACGCCTTCGATCTGTCGCGTGTTCGAGATGTCTTCCAGCGGATTGGCGTTGAGCAGCACCAGATCGGCCACGCAGCCAGCCTCCAGACAACCGAAGCGATCCTGCTGGTTCAGATACCGGGCCACGTTGACCGTGCCGGTGGCCAGCGCATCGGCCGGGCTCAGTCCGCTGGCAACGTAGATTTCGAGTTCGTGATGAACCGCATCGCCGGGAACGTTGAGAATCTGCGGCGCATCGGCACCGAGCAGGATCGGAGCGCCGGCCTCATGCAGTGCACTGATCAACTGTCTGCGGATGTCGATGAAGCGCGGGCCCACGCCATCGGGTACGCGGCTGCGAATCTGTTCCATACTCTCGCGCCACTGTTGCCGGGTCTGTGCGGGAATCCAGCGCATGGCCGGCCTGTCCATGAGCGCGTCCACATCGCCCGAGGCCCAGTTTTCCAAAAGGCTCTGCGTGGGGACGTTGGCGATACCGGCTTCGGCGGTGCGGCGGGCCAGTTCCGGGATCAGGGCCGGGTCCATCGCCTCGGTGAGATTGACCGCAAAAAGCCCGGGGTCTGTGCCGTACAAGGGATGGTCTTCCGGTACCAGTTTTTGGCCGTAGCCGTCCAGGTGGTCGATGCTGCCCTGGCGCGAGGCCAGCACGCGGTCGAGGCCCACCGCGATTGAGATATGGCCGGAATAGTCGATGCCCAGCGCTTCGGCCGTCTCGGCAATAGCGTAGAAGGCCTCCGGCCACAGCCCGGGGTGCAGCTTGAGCAGGTCATAGCCGGCCTCTACCTGCGCCCGCACACGCTCGGCGGCGGCTTCGGGTGAGCTGATGGTGTTGTTGTTGAACGAGGTTCCTGAGGTCAGCAGGCGCGGTCCGATCAGCTCGCCAGAGGCCAGTTGCTCACGCAGCACCAGGTGCGCAGGCTCGCCCAGCATGCCGCGGATTGTTGTGATGCCGTGGGCCAGGTACAGCACCAGGGTGTCGTGTATCTGCTGCTCTCCGATGCGTTCAGGCGGCACATGGGCGTGCATCTCTGAAAGTCCGGGCATCAGATATTTGCCCGCGGCGGATACCCTCAAAGCATTCTCCGGAACGGTTTCGTCGGCCACGATGGCGCCGCGTCGAACCGCGACATCCACCGGCTCCGAAACCTCACCGGAGCTGACGTCGATCAGGCGGACCTGCTCGAAGATCACGGCCACGTCGGCGCGGGCGACAGCCATCGGCAGGGCAAGCAACAACAGCAAGGGCAACAAGCGAATGTTCATTGCGCAAAACACCTCAAGGGATTGATCAGCGCCCAGATTGTACTCGGCCCGTCGCATGACCTCCGGCACAGCCGGTCTACTCGGCTAAGCGAGTACAATGAAAGCTTGACGCGGCCATGCTGACTTAACTCCCATGTCTCTCAATATCGAACAGGCTCGATTCAACATGATCGAGCAGCAAATCCGCACTTGGGATGTCCTGGATCATGCGGTGCTGGATGTCCTCAAGGCAGTGCCGAGAGAAGATTTTGTGCCGTCGCGCTTTCGGCGCATGGCGTTTGCCGACCTGCGGCTGCCGTTGGAGCAACAGCAGGTCATGATGAAGCCGGTTGAGGAAGGCCGGATGCTGCAGTCGTTGGGCATGTCCTCCGGCCTCAGCGTGCTGGAGATCGGGACCGGCAGCGGATTCATCGCCGCTTGCCTCGCCGCGTTGGGCGGTCAGGTCTTGAGCATCGACATTCATCGCGAACTGGCCGAAAGCGCGGCGACCCGTTTGGATCGTCTTGGCGTTGAGTCAGTCGAGGTGCGCTGGGCTGACGTCCTGGATGAGGAGTTTTTGCCGGGTCGCGCCTTCGACCGCATTGTCGTTACTGGCTCGGCGGCCGACGTGCCGGCCCGCCTGCTCGACTGGGTCAGTCCGGGCGGTCGCCTGTTTGCGGTGCGCGGTAACAGCCCGGCGATGGAAGCGATTTGTCTGCGGCGTTCGCAGGACGGTGAATGGGAAACCGATAGCCTATTCGAAACAGACCTGCCGCGGCTGGTCGGTGCTGAAGACCGGCCTGCTTTCGAATTCTGACCCAATGAATTGTATTAGAATAATTTAATGATCAAAAAGACCGCGCTTGCCCTTGCTTTGGCCGTAACCCTGTCGCCCCTGTCCCATGCCGTGGATTTGCTCGGGGTTTATGAACTGGCCCAGACCAACGATGCCGAACTGCGGGCCGCCGAGCGACGGCTGGCCATCGCCGGCGAAATTCCGGTTCAGACCCGGGCGGCCCTGTTGCCCCGGATTTCGGGTTCTGCCAGCCAGACCCTGGGGCGTTCATCGCCCAGCGTGGCCGGCACTAGCCTGCCGTCGACTGACATTGACCAACGCAACTACAGCATTTCTCTGTCGCAGACCATTTACAACGACGCCAACTACGGGCGCCTGGAGCGCGGCCGTGCGGAACTGGCCGCGGCTGATGCGCAGTACATGGAGGCCTTTCAGAACTTCCTGTTCCGGGTCAGTGAGCGCTACTTCGATGTCCTGACCGCGCTGGATACCGTGCGCTTCGCCGAGGCTGAAGAAACCGCCCTTCGGCGTCAGTTCGAGCAGGCCGAGCAGCGCTTCGAGGTGGGCCTGGCGGCAGTCACCGACGTGCACGAGGCGCGCGCGGCCTGGGATGCCGCCCGAGCCCGTGTCATCGTGGCCGAGAACCGTGTGGAAGATGCGCGGGAGGCATTGCGCGAAACCACCGGCACGCGCTTCGAGAACTTCGCCCGACTGATCGATGAAGTCCCGCTCTCGCCGCCGGACCCGTCCGACTCATCGGAGTGGATTCGCACCGCCCTGGAGGCCAGTCCGCAGGTTCGCCAGCAGCGCCATCAGGTCGACGCGGCGGACGCCGATGTGCGGATCGCGCGGGCCGGGCATCTGCCTTCCTTGGGCCTGACCGGCTCGTTCAGCCGCAACCAGAACAACGAGTTTGTGTTGCGAGACCCCGAAACCCAGGCTCAGATCGGCACCACCACGTTCAGAACCGATGGCTGGCAGCTCGGCCTGACCCTGAGTATTCCGATCTTCGAGGGGTTCGCCACCCAGTCGCAGCGTCGGCAGGCGGGCGAGAGCCTGCGTCTGGCCGATGAAGTGCTCGATCAAACCGAGCGTGCCGTGGTGCGTCAGACCGAAACCGCTTACCGAGCCGTGATCGCCGGCGTCCAGGAAGTCGAAGCCCGTCGTCAGGCGCTGGTTTCGGCTGAAAGCGCGCTGGAGGCCACCAATGCCGGGTTCGAGGTTGGCACGCGCACGATTGTTGACGTGCTGTTGTCCGAGCAGCGCTTTTTCCAGGCCGAGCGCGATTATTCCAACGCCCGCCACCAGTTCATCCTCAACGGCCTGCGCCTGCGCCAGGCCGCCGGTTTGCTCGAGGAGCAGGATCTGGTCCAGGTCAACCAGCTCTTGCGCGCCGGCGGGGACTCCTGACCTGCCGCTTTAGGCCATTAGCGAACTGGCGTTGCCGCTGAGCGGTACGGGCCTGATTCCGTGCCTGGGCGCCCTCGGTGGTGAATTCCGCTTCGGTTCGACTCTGTTGTTCAGCTTTTTGCGGCAGCTTCCAGCCAGGGCCGTAGCGCCTTGATCGTTCGATCAAGACTGCCGCGGCCGGATTCAGCCGCCTGCCGGCCCGCCTGACCTGTACGCTGAGCCCTAGCCGGGTTCTGTAACCAGGACGCAAGCTGTTCGGCCAGTGCTGCGGCGCTCGTGACCTGAATCAACGCGCCGGCTGCGGCCAGCAGGTCACGCGCCTCGCTTTGCTGCTGCAGGTGGGGGCCAGCCAGAACCGGTCGTCCAAGGAGCGCCGGTTCCAGCAGGTTGTGGCCGCCAATGTCGACCAGACTGCCGCCGACAAAGGCCGCATCGCTGGCCGCATAGCAGCTCAGCAGGACGCCCATGCGGTCGACCAGGATCACCTGTGTCCGGGCGTCTGCCGGCTCGTCCCATCGACGCCAGCGCAGCCGCGCCTGGTCCAGCAGGGCGGCGACGTCTCTCGTTCTGTTCGGGTGTCGTGGCGCGAGCAGGAGCAGGGTATCTGGCTGTTGGTCCAGCAATAACTTGTGCGCTTGGAGCAGGATTGCCTCTTCGCCGTCGCGCGTGCTGCCCGCTGTCCAGCAGGGTCGCTGGCCCCAGCGCGTCTGCAGGGCGCGGGCCTGTCCTGGCAAGTCATCCTGCAGACCAACATCAAACTTGAGGTTGCCCGTCACTCGGATCCTGTCTTCGCACAGCCCGAGCTCTCGCAGTCGTTCTGCATCCTGTTGGCTTTGCGTCAGCGCCAGCCGAACGCTCCCCAGTGCGCGACCGAACAGCCGTGGAAAGCGGCGGTAGCGCGCGGCAGCCGATGC
>SKIE01000330.1 GCA_007116585.1 Wenzhouxiangella sp.
AGATGCGACCCATCCGCTACACCGCCCGCGACGGGCTGGAAATCCCGGGCTATCTGACGGTACCCAACGGTGTAGAGCCTGAAAACCTGGCGGTCGTAGCGCTGATCCACGGTGGCCCCTGGGCACGCGACACCTGGGGCTTTCGCTCCCAGGTCCAGTTTCTGGCCAACCGCGGCTATGCCGTCTTTCAGCCGAACTTCCGCGCCTCGACCGGTTTCGGCAAGGAATTTCTGAACGCAGGCAATCGCGAGTGGGGCGATGCCATGCAGGATGACATCACCGACGGCATTCAGCACCTGATTGACGAGGGCATTGCCGACCCGGACCGCGTGTGCATCATGGGCGGCAGCTACGGCGGCTACGCCACGCTGGCCGGCATGGTGTTTACGCCAGAGCTCTATGCCTGCGGGGTCAACATCGTCGGCGTATCCAACATCATCACCCTGCTTAATTCCATTCCCACCTACTGGGGACCGATCCGGCAAATGCTCACGCTGCGGGTGGGCGATCCGGATACGGATGAGGGCCGCGCCCAGCTGGAGCGGCAGTCGCCGATCAACCACGTCGACAACATCCAGCGACCCCTGCTGATCGTGCACGGCGCCAACGATCCGCGCGTGCGCCAGAGTGAGGCCGACCAGATCGTGGTCGCTATGCGCGAGGCCGGACTGGCGGTGGAGTACGTCCTGGCCCCGGACGAAGGCCATGGTTTCAGCCAGCGCATCAACCGGATTGCCATGCAGGCACGAATCGAGCAGGTCCTGGCGCAGCATCTCGGCGGGCGCTATCAGCCCGACATGCCGGACGAGGTCGCCGAACGACTGGCCGCAATCACCGTGGACATCGATACGGTCGAAATGCCGGAACTGGCCGGCGAGCTCGATACCGCGCGCACGCTGCCACTGCCGCCGGTTGACCCGGAGCTGCTGGCACGCGGCCAGTTCAGCTATGAGACCACGGTCGAGCTGGGCGGGCAGGAGATGAAGATCGAAGCCGTGCGCCGAATCGAGGAAGACGAGTTGGATGGGCGACCCATTCTGCAAATCGTGTCAACCTCGAGCACGCCCATGGGCGAAATCCGCGATCAGCTGATCCTGCAGGCGGGCACGCTGCGTCCCGTCTCACGCGCCGTGGACCAGGCCGGCGCCACGATCGAAGTCGGTTTTGACAGCCGCCAGGTCACTGGCGCCATCGAGGCCGGCGGGCAGACCATTCCGATTGATCTCGAGCTGGAAGCGCCGATTTTTGCCGGCGAATCCGGGCTGGAAGCGGTGCTGGCGGCCCTGCCGCTGGGCGACGACTACCGCACCTCGGTTCGGGTGGCTGAAATCGGTGCCCAGCAGCGCGTGCGCTTTTTCTCGGTTCAGGTCGAAGGCAGCGAAACCATGGAAGTGCCGGCCGGAAGCTTCGAGACCTGGAAAGTCAGCTTGCGCGCACTCGACGATGAAGGTGGCGACCAGACCGTGTGGCTGGATCAGGAGGCGCCCCGCACCGTGATTCGGGCCGAAGGACGACTGCCGGCGCAGATGGGCGGTGCGGCCTACACCACCGTGCTCATGCAACGGCCCTGACGCAAAAAAAAGACCCGGCGGGAAGATCCCGCCGGGGTTGGACCAGAAAGAAGCTGACGCGCTTGCTTCGGGGTAGAGAGAGAGGAGGGATGGCGTCAGCCCTGCCGATTCATTCAGCTCTGGTCGAAACAAACTCCGGATAGGCTTCCATGCCGCACTCGGCCATATCCAGTCCGGAGAACTCGTCTTCTTCATCCACGCGGATGCCGACGACCGCCTTGAGGATGGCCCAGACAATTAGGCTCACACCGAAGACGAACACGAAGATGGCACCCAGGCCGGCCAGCTGGCCACCCAGCGTGGCATCCGAGTTGCTGAGCAACACGGCCAGAACGCCCCAGACGCCGACCACACCGTGGACCGAAATCGCCCCCACCGGATCGTCGATCTTGATCCGGTCCAGCCCGACGATCGAGAACACCACAATCACGCCGCCGATTGCACCAATGATGGCGGCCAGCAGCGGAGTCGGTGTCAATGGTTCAGCCGTAATCGAGACCAGGCCGGCCAGCGCACCGTTGAGCGCCATGGTCAGATCGGCCTTGCCGAACAGGAACCGGGCCAGAATCAGTGCGGCGACCAGGCCACCGGCTGCGGCCAGGTTGGTGTTGACGAACACCATGGCCACGTTGTTGGCCGATTCCACGTTCGAGACCATCAGTTCCGAGCCGCCGTTGAACCCGAACCAGCCCATCCACAGAACAAACATGCCCAGCGTGGCCAGCGGCAGGTTGCTGCCCGGGATGGCGTTGATTTTGCCGTCGGGTCCGTATTTGCCCTTGCGGGGCCCTAGTAGCAACACCCCGGCCAGGGCCGCCGAAGCGCCGGCCATGTGGACGATGCCGGACCCGGCGTAGTCGCTGTAACCCAGCCCGTCGAGGAAACCCTCGCCCCAGCTCCAATAGCCCTGGATCGGGTAAATGACGCCGGTCAGCACAACGGCAAACACCAGGAAGGCCCAAAGTTTCATGCGTTCAGCCACTGCGCCGGAGACAATCGACATGGCCGTGGCGACGAAAACGACCTGGAACATGAAGTCCGACAGGTTCGAGTAGTAAATGTCGCCGTCACTGGCCAGGACTTCATCGAGCGTGTTGTCCGCGCCCAGGAAAAAACTGATGCCCGGGATGAAACCGTTGCCGGAGTCCGGATACATCAGGTTGTAGCCCACGATCATGTACATCAGGCAGGCGATTGAATACAAGGCCACGTTCTTGGTCAGAATTTCGACCGTGTTGCGCGAGCGCACCAGCCCGGATTCCAGCATGGTGAAACCGGCGGCCATCCACATCACCAGCACTGCGCAGATCAGAAAATAAAAGGTGTCCAGGGCGTACTGGACTTCAATCAAGGATTCCATCAGATTTATCTCCCTAGGTAGTCGATGGCTACAGCGCGGATTCGTTTTCTTCGCCGGTACGGATTCGAATCACCCGCTCCAGCGGCGTGACAAATACCTTGCCGTCGCCCACCTTGCCGCTGCGCGCGCTGGCCAGAATGGCGTCGGCAACCATGTCGATATCGTCTTCATTGACTGCGACTTCGAGCTTCACCTTGGGTAGGGCGTCCACCTTGTATTCAGCGCCGCGGTACAACTCGGTGTGACCTTTCTGGCGGCCGTAGCCCTTGACTTCAGTAATCGTCAAGCCCTGCACACCGGCCTGCTCGAGCGACGCGCGAACGTCGTCGAGCTTGTAGGGCTTGATGATGGCGGTGATCAATTTCATGCCACATCTCCTGATCAAACAATGGTCCGGCCCGCATGGCCGTGGCGATTTCAGCGTTCCGGGGCGCTTTTGATGTCGTCCCACCAATGCTGAAAGCAAGCACCGTGCCATCTTTCATATATGACACAACCCTCTGTATTAGAGATGTTTTTATGAATCCAGCCAGAAGCCAGGTGGGTAGAAATTCAACACCTGCACCAGATCAGTGCACTCGATTTGCGCAGCGCACAAATCAATGGCCCCGCATCCGCAACTGCGCTATCGGCTGCCTAAAGTTAAGGCGACCACAGCCGCCAGCTGCTCTCAATTTGCTCAATCGGCATCCGGCTGATCGCGGGAACCATCGGTCAAACGACTGAATTAATGAAGGTTTGATGAAATGGCACGTCTTGTGCATTGCACTACGGTGCAGCGATTGCGCTGAAATTATCCAAAATCATTCTTATAGGAGCGGGTCACATGATCAATCGGACTGGAGTTCTCACTGCCGCCGCGCTGCTGGCGGGCGCAGGCAGCCTCGCGCTGGCACCGGCGCAAACGGCGCAGGCTGAAGTCAGCGCTAACATTGGCGTGGTATCAAACTACTTTTTCCGCGGCTTTTCTGAAACCGACGGCGGTGCCGCGGTCCAGGGCGGACTGGATTATGAAGGCGACACCGGCTTGTATCTGGGCACCTGGGCCTCGAACGTCGATTTCGGCGACGGCACCAGCTACGAGTTGGACCTGTACGCTGGCTTTGCCAACGAACTGGATAACGGGCTCGGCTATGACTTCGGCTACGTCTACTTTGCCTACCCGGACGCACCGGGCAGCGCCGACTTTGGCGAAGTCTACGGCGAACTCAGCTTCAACCTGTTCTCGGTCGGTGCAGCCTATGTCGTCAATGACAGTACGGATTCCGCGCTGGTGACCGGCGACTTCTACTACTACGCCGGGCTTGATTTCGAGCTCCCTGAAGACTTCAGCCTCGGCTTTCTGGTCGGGCGTACGGCGTTTGATGATTCAGATGCGGAAAACTACACTCACTTCACCGCCAGCCTCGGCAAGGACGCTGGCAGCATGGGTGAGTTCAGCCTCAACCTGGAATACGAAGATACCTTCGACAAGGATCTGAAAGCCTGGGTCGGCTGGACGATCGGGTTCTGAGTTGAACTCGCTCTGATTGAACCGATGGGCATGCGGCATAATTCGCCGCATGCCCGAATTGCCTGAAGTAGAGACCACCCGTCGCGGGCTGTCGCCGCTGGTGGTCGGTCACCGCATCGCGACGATCGAAGTCCGTCAGTCTCAGCTTCGTTGGCCAATCCCGAAGGCCGTCAGTGCGTTGCGCAACGAGCCGGTACTGGCCCTGGAACGGCGCGCCAAGTGGTTGATCTGGCGCCTGCCGTCGGGCAGCCTGCTGTGGCATCTGGGTATGTCCGGCTCGTTCCGCGGCTGGCTGGATTCGCCGGCGCCCGGACTCCATGACCACGTCGATGTGGTGATCGCCAACGGACACCGGATTCGCTATACCGACCCGCGCCGTTTTGGCGCACTGCTCTGGACCGACGACGATCCGCTCTCGCACATCCGCCTGGCCGGCCTTGGTCCGGAACCATTTGCGGACGAATTCGACGGCGACTACCTGTGGCATTTGTCGCGTGGCCGCCGCACGGCGGTAAAGAACTTCATCATGGACGGGCGGATCGTGGTCGGCGTCGGGAACATCTATGCCTGCGAGGCCCTGTTCGAGGCCGGCATCCACCCGGCGCGCGCCGCCGGTCGTATCAGCCGCCGCCGCTATCAGGCGCTGGCATACGCCATTGTCCGCATCCTGAAGCAGGCAATCGAGGTCGGCGGCACCAGCCTGCGGGATTTCACCGTAGGAGACGGCACGCCCGGCTACTTTGGCCAGTCGCTGCAGGTCTACGGCCGCGAAGGCCAGCCTTGCCCTTGCGGTCGTCAGGAAAAAGTCCGCCGGATCGTTATCGGGCAGCGCAGCAGTTTCTACTGTCCACGCTGTCAGCGCTAGACTGTCGGACGGGGTCTACGTGCCCGTCCTGTGTAGCTTTGCTAGGAGACCAAAAAATGAGTCTGTGGAGATTGTTGGGTGTCGCCTTGTTGGTCGTGGGTCTGGGCCTGGTGTATTTCGGCTGGCAAGCCACCGAAGCCTTTGACGAGCAGATTCGGGATACCGTCACCGGCCAGTACAGTGACGAGACCATGTGGCAACTCATTGGCGGTGCCGCCGCAGCGATTGTCGGCCTGCTGCTGGCAATATTCGGCGGGAAAGCACGCTGACCAACGCGCCAGCT
>SKIE01000044.1 GCA_007116585.1 Wenzhouxiangella sp.
ATGATCTTCATTTATCTATGCGGTTTGGCGGCGCGGACGCAGGCCGGCCGGCAGGCGCGCGGCCTCGCCCAGCTGTGGCTGGCCATTCTCGTACCAGACGATGGCACCGGTCGGGCAGCGGTCGATAGCAGCGCGCGGCGGGCGACCGCTGGCCTGCGGGCGCAGGCGCGGCAGGTTGTCTTCAAGAGACAGCCAGTCCGGCGCGTCCTGGGTGCAGCGCGCGCAGGCCGTGCAGGCCACGCGGCAGACCTCGACCAGGTCGTTGCCGGCCAGCGGATTGTTGCAGGCCACCCACAGCGGCTGATCTTCCGGCACGATGGAAAACAGATCCTTGGGGCAGGCGCGCACGCAGTCGCCGCAGGCGGTGCACTTGTCTTCATCGACAATCGGCAGGCCGGCCGGGCTGAGGGCAATGGCGTCGTAATCACACGAGACCTCGCAGTCACCCAGTCCCAGGCAGCCCCAGCTGCAGGCCTTGCCGCCGCCGGCAACCACCGCGGCCGCCGCGCAGGTCGACGGGCCCCGGTAGGTACCCAGGAACCGGGCCGTGTCGCGATCTCCGGCGCAGGCCAGCCGGGCGACGCGACGGCGCGCCTCGCCCACCGGCACATCCAGAAATATGGCAATGCGCAGCCGGGCTGGTTCCGAACTGACCGTGCAGCCGGCCGGGGCTTCTTCGCCGGCCAGCAGCGCTTCGGCAAACGCCCGACAGCCCGGCTTGCCGCAGCCACCACAGTTGGTGCCGGGCAGCAGTTGTTCCAGCTTCTCCAGGCGCGGATCTTCCTCCACGCGCAGAAAACGGCCGGCGATCAGCAGGATCGTCGACAACATCACCGCCAGCGTGGCCAGGGCCAGGCCGGCCGCCAATGCCGAGCTCATGACCCCGTCCGACGCGAGGCCGAGTGCACCAGTAAGTGATGCCGGGGATCGGTCTGCGTCGTGGGAATCAGCATGCTGTCAATTTAATGGGTATTTCCGGTGCAGCATTTGACACGGCTCAATTCCGCGCGGCTTTTCGCGGCCGGATCACGCCTTCCTGACTGACCGAGGCAATCAAGTCACCCTGCCGGGTAAATATCTGTCCGCGCGAAAAGCCGCGACCGCCGAAACCGGACGGACTGTCGCAGGCATAGAGCAACCAGTCATCCACCCGGAAGCGGCGATGAAACCACAGCGCATGATCGAGGCTGGCCATTTGCACCCGGCGGGTGCGGAAGTCCAGTTCGTGCGGAAAAGTGGCCGTACCAAGCAATTCATAGTCCGAGACATAGGTCAGCAGGTGGCGGTGCAGCGCCTCGTCGTCGGGCAGTGTCTCCCAGGCTTTCATCCACACGTGCTTGGCCGGTGGCCGGGCCGATGGCTCGATGAATTTAGGCGGCTCGACGGGTCGAAATTCAAATGGTGGTGCGTGCATCAGCAACCGCCGCATTTTCTCCGGCGCGTGCTCGGCCGCGGCCCGGCCCAGTTCGGTGCTGCTGGTCAGGCCTTCAGGGCCGGGCACATCGGGCATATCGGCCTGATGTTCAAAACCGTCCTCATCGGCGTGAAACGAGGCGGCCAGGTTGAGAATCGGCCGGCCATGCTGAATGGCGACCACACGCCGGTTGGCGTAGCTGCGGCCATCGCGTGAGCGCTCGACCTGGTAGATCACCGGATGATGGAAATCACCGGGACGGAGGAAATAAGCGTGCAGGGAATGCGGCCGGCGCTCGTCCACCGTCTGGTGTGCCGCCGACAGCGCCTGCCCCAGAATCTGCCCGCCGAACACCTGCGGCGCGCCGATATCGTGGCTGTCGCCGCGAAAAATGTTGTCGTCGATCCGCTCCAGCTCGAGCAGAGCGATTACCTTGTGCAGTCCGGATGTCAAGAGCACTTTTCCATTAGCGGGTGGCGAACAGCAGTGTACCCAAGCAGGACCGGCGCCCGTAGCGCCGGGACAGGATCACGGGCTCGGCGCCCGCACCCTCCCCTTCCATGCAACAAACAAAGCCAGTAAAAACGGCCCCAGGCGCTCCACGGCATTGCCTGGCGCCTGCGGGAAAAAGCTGATCAGGATGGTCAACAGTGCGCCCGTCAGCATGGCAGCGAGGCGGTAGCGGGCATCGACCGGACCGCAGAACAGCATGATGATCAGCAGCGGGCCGAAGGCGTTGCCCAGCACCTGCCAGGCAAACAGCACGCGGTCGAAGATGCTGGCCGGAAAATACAGGGCCAGCAGCACGGCTATGATGCCCAGTATCACGATGACCGCACGATCCAGCGCCAGCGAAATCCGGCCGCGGCGCAGGTCATGGCTGACCGCGCTGCCCGCCACCAGCAGCTGGCTGTCCGAGGTCGACATGATCGCCGCCAGTACCCCACCGGTCATCAAACCGCCCAGCACGGCCGGCAGCAGATCCACCGCCAGCACCAACAGCACCGACTCGCCATCGGCCAACTCGGGCAGCAGAACCCGACCCGACCATCCCAGCAATACCATACCGATGTAAATCAGCGTGGCCCAGACCAGGGCGATGGTGCGCGCGGTCCGGATGTCGTCGCTTGAGCGCAGCGCCATGAAGCGGTTGACCACGTGCGGCTGGCCGGGATAGCCCAGTCCGATACCGAACAAACCGGCCACGAAGACCATCGCCAGCAGCAGTGACGGTTGGTCAACCAGGCGCAGCAGGCGCGGTTCGTCCAGCGCCTGCAGACCGCTCAGCAGCCCCGCCGGCCCACCAACCGCAATCACGGCCACCAGCGGAAGAATCAGCGCCACGATCAGCATCATCAGGCCCTGCAGCGCGTCACTGACGCTGGCCGCCCAGAATCCGCCCAGGAACACGTAGGCGATGACAATCACCGCGCCCAGCACCATGGCCAGCGTCGGCCCGGCCGGCGTGGCCGTGCTGATCGCAATGCCGGCGGCCTGAAACTGCGAGGCCACATAAAGGGTGAAGCAGAACAGGATGATCACGGCACCGAGCACGCGCAGGCGCCGCTCGGCGCGCTCGGGCGTGTCGCTGGCCAGAAACTCGACCAGGGTGAGCGCACCGTTGGCCCGGCTGGCCGGCTGCAGGCGCGGGGCAATGAACACCCAGTTGATGAAAAACCCGGACACCACGGCCGGGATCAGCCAGACCGCCTGCAAGCCCCAGGCGTAGGCCGCGCCGCTCATGCCGAGCAGGGTCCAGGCCGACGAGGAACTGGCCGAGGCGCTGAGCGCGGCGATCACCGGGCCCATGCGCCGCCCGGCCAGGTGGAAGTCCTCGCGGTCGGCGACACGGTTGCGCGCCCAGACCCCGATCCCGATCAACACGACCAGATAGACGACGAGTGTCAGCGCGACCATGAGCCTTCCCGTTGCAATCCCAACGTTCATGGTACCCGCCGCGTCGCGCGAGACCCAACTGCCTTGACGACAGCTCCGGCGCGTTCGCGTTACCCTGCAGGCTGTTGCATCGATGCGAGACTGACATGACCGCACGCCTGACGCTCGTTTTACTGCTCATCGGACTACTGCTGTGGATCATTCCCGGCCAGTCCACCGACTCGCAACGAGAGCTGGCCGTCCCCGAAGACGAGTTGGTCGCGGTGGAGCTGGCCTCGGTCGGCATCGTGCCCATGGCGGGCACGCCGGTTGTGCTGCTGCGCGAGCCCGAGTCCGGCTCGGTCGTACCCATCTTTATCGGGCCCAACGAGGCCCGCGCCATCATCACCGCCCAGCGATCCATGGAAGTGCCCCGCCCCATGACCCATGATCTGGCGACCAGCATCATCGGCGCGCTGGGCGGGACGCTGGAACGAGTGATCGTCGATGAATTGCGCGACGGGACTTACCTGGGCGCGCTGGACGTGGCGCGGAAAGGCGGCGACAACGTGCTGATCGATTCACGCCCCAGCGATGCGCTGGCGCTGGCGGTGCGGCTGGACGCCCCAATCTTCGTCGCACCTGAAGTGCTTGAGGCCGGCGAGGACATTCCGTTTGAAGGACTGGGCGATGACGAAGACGTAGTGACCGCCCTGGGCATTACCGTGATGCTGCCCGGCAGTGACCTGCGCGACGCGCTCGACCTGCCCGAGGGGCCGGGTGTCCTGGTCAGCGAAGCGCGCGGCCTGGCATCGCTGGCCGGCATCCAGCCCGGAGCCTTCATCACCAAGGTCAACGAGCAATCCGTCCCCAGCCCCCTGGCTTTTCTGGAGCTTGTTTCCGACACGCCGCGCGGGGAGAAGGCCATCATCGAGTACTGGCGAGACGGCGAGACGCGCACGGTCGAAATCGATACCGACGTCCCCGCCGACGCGCCGCGTCGGCAGCGGCGCGACAGCCTGTAAGGTCAATCAGAGGCAGAGGCAGCAATGTGCCGCCCTCCTCTGCTAAACTTGGAATCTTATATATCTGCATATACGCATATCATGAAAACCGAAAAGGTGTTCCGCGCGCTCTCTGATCGAACCCGCCTGCATCTGATGTTGTTGCTGCTCGGCGAAGACCGTTTGTGCGTGTGCGAACTGGTTCACGCGCTCGACGCCAGCCAGTCCCGGATTTCCCGCCATCTGGGCCAGTTGCGGGATCTGGGCATGGTGCTGGATGAACGACGCGGGCAGTGGGTGTACTACCGCCTGCACCCCGCGCTGCCGGAATGGGTCCAGCGCGTCCTCGACACCGCGGCGGAAGCCGAGAGCCTGCAGCCGATCCAGACCCGTCTGGCCGGCATGCCCAACCGGCCGCTGGCCGGATGCGATTGAGGACAGCCATGCGCATTCTGTTTTTGTGTACCGGCAACTCCTGCCGCTCGCAAATGGCCGAAGGCTTCGCCCGTCATCTGGCCGGAGACCGTGCCGAGATTGTTTCAGCCGGCATCGAGGCCCACGGCAAGAATCCGCGCGCGATCGCGGCCATGGCCGAGGTCGGCATTGACATTTCGGCCCAGGAATCCACCCGTCTCAGCGACGAGATGCTGGACGGCTGCGACCTGGTGGTCACCGTGTGCGGGCACGCCGATGAGCACTGCCCGGTCCTGCCGCCGGACGTGCGACGGGTGCACTGGCCATTACCCGATCCGGCCAAAGCGCGCGGCAGCGAAGAGCAGATTCGTGACCAGTTTCGCGCCGTGCGCGACGACATCGCTCAGCGCGTGCGCGAATTGATCGAACAGCCAATCCAATCCAGGGAATAGAATGACTGAATTTACCGAACGCACCCCGGAACCGGAAGCCGATCCGGACATCCGCTCCGGCATGGGCCTGTTCGAGCGATACCTGACCATCTGGGTGGCGCTGGCCATTGTCGCGGGCATCGCCGTTGGCCAGTTCCTGCCGGCCGTGCCGGAAACCTTGTCCCGGTTCGAGTATGCCAATGTCTCGATCCCGGTCGCGATCCTGATCTGGGCCATGATCTTCCCGATGATGGTGCAGATCGACTTCGGCGCCATCGTCGGCGTGCGCCGTCAGCCCAAGGGTCTGGTGGTGACGACCACGGTCAACTGGCTGATCAAGCCGTTCTCGATGTTCCTGATCAGCTATCTGTTCCTGATCATCCTGTTCCGGCCGTTCATCCCCGAGGATCTGGCCCGGGAGTAC
>SKIE01000278.1 GCA_007116585.1 Wenzhouxiangella sp.
TCAGCCAGCGGTACATGGGCTCAGCCGTTGGTTTTTGCGAATCGTGACGGGCGGATCGTTACAGGTCGAACTTGATGCCCTGGGCCAGCGGCAGCTCGGTGGACCAGTTGATGGTGTTGGTCTGTCGGCGCATGTAGGCCTGCCAGGCATCGGAGCCGGACTCGCGGCCGCCGCCGGTTTCCTTCTCGCCGCCGAACGCGCCGCCGATCTCGGCGCCCGAGGTACCGATATTGACGTTGGCGATGCCGCAGTCAGAGCCCAGGTGGGACAGGAAATATTCGGCGTTGCGCACGTCGGTGGTGAAAATGGCTGACGACAGTCCCTGCCGGACGTCGTTGTGCATGTGCATGGCCTCTTCCAGCGTGCGATAGGTCATGACATACAGAATCGGGGCAAAGGTCTCTTCCTGGACGATGTCCCAGTGATTTTCGGCCCGGATGATGGTCGGCTCGACAAAGAACCCTTCTCCGTCGATGCGTTTGCCGCCGGTCAGTACCTCGCCGCCGGCGCTCCGGGCCTGCGCTACCGCAGACTCGAAACGCTGAACCGAGGCCTCGTCGGTGAGCGGCCCCATCAGCGTTTCGGGGTTGAGCGGATCGCCGATGCGGACCTGCTTGTAGGCCTTGACCAGGGTGTCGCAGATATCGTCGGCGATGGACTCATGGACGATCAGCCGGCGCGTGGTGGTGCAGCGCTGGCCGGCGGTGCCGACCGCACCGAACACGATCGCCGGGACGGCCAGCTTCAGGTCGGCCGTGGGGTCGAGAATGATGGCGTTGTTGCCGCCCAGCTCAAGCAGGCTCTTGCCGAAGCGTGCCGCGACGCGCTCGCCGACCATGCGTCCGATCTTGCTCGACCCGGTAAACGACATCAGGGCCACGCGCTCATCATCAATGAAGCGCTGGGCCAGCTCGTGGCCGGACTCCATGAACGAGGTAAACACCGGCGGCAGATCGGCATCGGCCAGGGCCCGGTTGACGATATTCTGAACCGCGGCGCAGCATAGCGCGCCCTTGGGGCTGGGCTTCCACACGGTGGCGTTGCCGCAGATGGCCGACAGCAGGGCGTTCCAGGCCCACACCGCAACCGGGAAGTTGAACGCGGTGACCACGCCGACCACGCCCAGCGGGTGCCACTGGTCATACATGCGGTGACCGGGCCGCTCGGAGTGCATGGTCTTGCCGTAGAGCATGCGCGACTGGCCCAGGGCGAAGTCGCCGATATCGATCATTTCCTGGACTTCACCGTCGCCTTCGGCCTTGATCTTGCCCATCTCCAGCGCGACCAGGCTGCCGAGCGCATCCTTGTGCTCGCGCAGGGCGTCGGTGACCAGCCGGACGGCTTCTCCGCGCGCCGGTGCCGGCACCATCCGCCACGCCGCCGCCGCCTCGCGCGCGGCTTCGATGACGCGCTCGTAGTCGGCTTCGGTAGCGGCGCTGATGCGGCCGATGACCTTGCCCGTGGCCGGGTTGACCGCCTCGAAGGCGCGCTCGGGGTCGGGCTGTGACCACTGGCTCGGACCGAAGCAGGCGCCGGGGTGAAGGTTCTGGATGCCCAGTGTCTCGAGAATGTCCTGCGCGCTCGTCATGGCCTGCTCCTGATGCTTTGATGGGTTCACACTATGTCAGCCCGCCATTATCGCACTGACCCGGGCGGGTTGCTGGCCGTGGCGTGGTATTCTTCACGAATCCATGCTGAACGAAACTATTGGATCGGGCCGCTGTCCAGAGAAGTGCCCCGATCGCTGTGAAATGCAATGAGCGAACGGGAAGTTGATCAGCTGCTGGTAGAGCGGGTCCAGAAAGGCGACAAGAAGGCCTTTGACGTGCTGGTATCGAAATACCAGCACAAGATCATCAGCCTGGTGTCACGCTACGTATCGGACCAGTCCGAGGCGATGGACGTAGCCCAGGAAGCCTTCATCAAGGCCTACCGGGCGCTCAAGCGGTTCCGTGGCGACAGTGCTTTCTACACCTGGCTGTACCGGATTGCGATCAACACGGCCAAGAATCATCTGGTCGCTCAGAGTCGGCGCCCGCCGCAGTCGGATGTGGATGCTGTCGACGCCGAGCAGTACCAGGTGGATTCACGGCTCAAAGACCGCGGATCACCGGAACACGAACTGCTCCGAGAAGAGATTGAACAGACCATCCACGACGCCATTGCCGACCTGCCCGAAGATTTGCGGGTGGCCATTACGTTGCGTGAAATGGAAGGCATGAGCTACGACGAGATTGCCACCACCATGGATTGTCCCATCGGCACCGTTCGATCCCGGATCTTCCGCGCTCGCGAAGCCATCGATCAGCGCCTGCGGCCGCTGCTTGATAACCAGTAGCACTTGATGAGTAGCACTTGACTTGAGAGAACCGCCATGACCGAAACCAATCGTGAACAACTCTCCAGCCTGATGGACGGTGAACTTGAGCGCGGTGCGCGGGATTTCATGGTCCGCCGCCTTGCCAAAGACACAGAGTTGACCGGGCGATGGCGCCGCTACCACGCCATTCGCGCCTGCCTGCAGCGCGAGTTTTCAGGCCGGGAGAGCCTGTGTGATCGGGTCTCGGCGGCGCTGGCCGCCGAGCCGGCCGTGCAGGCCGAACCCCGGGCCGGGGCAGGCTGGCTCAAGCCGCTGGGCGGCGTGGCGGTGGCGGCCAGTGTTGCCGTGGCTGCCCTGGTCGCCATCAATACCACGCTGCTGGAGCAGGGTCAGGACGACCGCCTGGCCGACGAGCCCGGCTTTGTCAGTCAGCCCACGGCGCTGGACCTGCCGTTCACCCAGCCGCTGGTGCCGGTGAGTTTTTCCGAGACCTCGCCTGCCGACCGGCAGCGCATCAGTTCCTACGTGCTGCGCCACAACCAGGCGGCCGGCGGCAGTGGCGTGGTGTCTTACGTGCCGATCGTGGCCGGCGCTCGTGTGGCCCCGGTGCCAGCGGAGGCCGGAACCACGGACGTCGGCAGCCGCGCGACCGAGGGCGTCAGCCCGGAACAGACCGGGCGCTGATCACATGGAGCCGATGCGTTGCAGTCATCTCGTCCTGATCGGGCTGGTGCTGCTCGCGGTCGGCTCGGCGTCGGCCCAGGCGGACGATGAGGTCGGCGAGTGGCTTGACCGCATGGCGCGCGCGGTCGACGGACTGAATTATCGCGGCACGCTGGTGCACATGCGCGACGGGCGGGTCGACACGCTTCGCGTGATCCACCGGGTGGATGCTGAGGGGGTGCGCGAGCGCATTTACTCCATCGACGGCCAGCCGCGCGAGGTTCTGCGCGACGGCAAGCACGTGCGCACCCTGCTTGAAGGCGATCAGCCGCTGGTGGTACAGGGCGGCATTGGCGCGCGCCTGTTGCCCAGTCGCCCCGTCAGCCAGTCATCCAGCCCTGTCATCGGGTACCGCATGCGCATGGCCGGCACCGAACGCGTGGCCGGCATGCGGGCCCGAGTCGTGGAGATTCGTCCGCGCGATCAGTTCCGCTACGGCCACCGGTTCTGGCTGGAGGAAAATACCGGCATGCTGCTGCGCTCGGCGTTGCTCGACCGCAACGGCCGCCATCTGCAGAAAATGACATTCGTCGACATCGATCTGGGCGTTCCGATCAGCGACCGCGAGCTGGCCCCGGGGCTGGCCGTGCGCGGCGCCGCGGAATCGCGCATGGATGAGCAGGACGTGCCCGAGCCCTCGGCCGCTGCAGAGCTGCGGCGCGCGACCTGGAAGCCGGCGCGCCTGCCCGACGGGTTCCGTTTGGCCAGCGTCGGGCAGGGGGTCAATCCGGACGGTCGCGCCTTCGAGCATCTCCTGTTCAGCGATGGCCTGGCCAGCTTCTCGGTCTACGTCGAAGAAGCGAAGCGGGCGCGCAGCAGCGACCGGATCGAAGCCATTGGTCCGGTCCATGTCTACACCGGCATGGTGGAGAAGTACCTCGTCACCGTGGTGGGCGAAGTCCCGTCGGCGACCGTTGCGCTGGTGGCCAAGGAGCTTGAGCGTCGTCAATGACGTCTGCCGCCGGGCAGGCCTGGCAGACAGGCCGGGTCATGCAGGTGGAAGGCGAGCGGATCCGGGTTCGGTTTCAGCCGCTGTCCCAGTGCGAGCGCTGCATGTCGGGCGAGGGCTGCGGCGCCGGCGTGTTCGGGCGCCTGTTTGCCCGCCGCGGCGCCGAAATGGTAGTGGACGGTCCAGCAGGGCTGAAAGTCGGCCAGCCGGTGCGCGTGGGCGTGCCGGAACGCTTGCTGCTGGGCATGGCGCTGTGGCTCTACGGGTTGCCGCTGCTGGCCTTCATCCTGGCTGCAGGTCTAGTTGCTACTCTGCTGGGGCAGGGCGTGGCGCAGGATGCGCTGGCGCTGCTGCTGGGGCTGCTGGCCGCCTGGATAGCGGCCCGCCTGGCAGGAATCCTGGGCCGAAGCCGGTTGAACCCCACCGTGGAGTTGCTGTCTTCTTCAGCCGGGTGCACGTCGCTTGAATCCGGGCGTGCCTGAAACTACATCCCGAAATGCACCGCTAACTGATTCGGAGATCGCATGTTGAACAAGACACTCGCCGCACTCGCCCTTGGACTGGCGCTTTCGCTGTCCCAGGCCATGGCCGCCGGCCCGGTGGACTTCACCGATCTGGTGGATGAATCCATTCCGGCCGTGGTCAATGTCGAGACCATACGCTTTGGCTCCCGGCCGGCTCAACGTCCGGAATCGCGTGGCGGCCAGCAGGAAGACCTGCCGGAAATGTTCCGGCGTTTTTTTGATTTCCCGTTTGGTGAAGGCGGGCCGGGTCAGCGCGGTCAGCCCGACCGGCGTGGCGGTGGTTCGGGCTTCATTATTTCTGAAGACGGCCTGATCGTGACCAACCACCACGTCATCGAGAGCGCCGACCAGGTGGTCGTGCGACTGGCCGATCGACGTGAGTTCGAGGCCCAGATCGTGGGCTCTGACGCGGCCACCGATGTTGCGGTGCTGCGCATCGACGCCGAGGATCTGCCGACGCTTGAGTTCGGGGATTCCGATCAGCTGCGCGTTGGCGAGTGGGTGATCGGTATCGGTTCGCCGTTTTCGTTTGAGCAGACAGTGACGGCCGGCATTGTCAGCGCCAAGGGCCGGACCCAGGGGCGGCAGCAGTACGTCCCGTTCATCCAGACCGACGTAGCGATCAACCGCGGCAACTCGGGTGGCCCGCTGATTCGCACCGACGGCACCGTGGTCGGCATCAACTCCTGGATCCTGAGTTCTGGCGGCGGCAACATCGGTCTGTCGTTCGCCATTCCGATCGAGGTGGCGCGGAACTCGATCGACCAGCTGCTGGAATTTGGTCGGGTCTCGCGCGGCTACCTCGGCGTGGGCATCGAAGTGATCACGCGCGAAAAGGCCGACGCGCTGGGTCTTGACCGCCCGGCCGGCGCGCTGGTCAACCGGGTTGAGCCCGAAAGTGCTGCGGCTGAAGCTGGTATTGAGGTCGGTGACGTGATTGTCAGCTTCAACGAGCGCGCGCTGGACGTGTTCTCTGAACTGCCGCCGCTGGTTGGCATGGTCCGCCCGGGCACCGAAGTCGAGGTGGTGATCTCGCGCTGGGGTGAGGAAGTTACCAAGCAGGTAACGATCAAGGAGTTGGAAGAAGACAGCGGCGCCGATCAGGAACAGGACGCGCCGGATCGTGAGCCGACCAACCTGCTCGGCCTGGCCGTGGAGTCGATTGACTCCGAGACCCGGCAGCGCCTGGGTGATCCGCAGGGCGGTGTGCTGATCAGCAATGTCGAGAGCGACAACGCCTATCGTGCCGGTGTTCGTCGGGGCCAGGTGATCCTGATGATCAACAACCAGAACGTGGGCGGCATGGACGATTTTCGCCGGATTCTGGATGAGCTCGAACCGAACCGCTCGGTCGCCTTGCTGCTGCACCGTTCTGACGGCAGCACGACCTTCGTGGCTTACACGCCCGAGGCCGATTAGGCAGCTCGGCGTATAATCCGGTTTCCTTTCGACACGCCGCCTCCGGCCAGGCCGGGGGCGGCGCTATTATTTGCCCATGAGCCGCATTGATCGAATCCGCAACTTCTCCATCATCGCCCACGTCGACCACGGCAAGTCGACGCTGGCTGATCGTTTCATCCAGGTCTGCGGCGGTCTGACCGATCGGGAGATGGCCGAGCAGGTGCTGGACTCGATGGATCTGGAGCGCGAGCGCGGCATCACGATCAAGGCGCAAAGCGTCACGCTGAATTACGACAGCGAGGCCGGCGAGCGCTATCAGCTCAACTTCATCGACACGCCCGGCCACGTGGATTTTTCCTATGAGGTCTCGCGCTCGCTGGCGGCTTGTGAGGGGGCGCTGCTGGTGGTCGATGCCGCCCAGGGTGTCGAGGCACAGAGCGTGGCCAACTGCTACACCGCGGTGGAACAGGGGCTGGAAGTGATTCCGGTGATCAACAAGATCGATCTGCCGGCGGCTGACCCGGAGCGGGTGCGCCACCAGATCGAGGACATCATCGGCATCGACGCCTCGGACGCGCTGCTGGTCAGCGCCAAGACCGGCGACGGGATCCGCGAGGTGCTGGAAGCCATCGTGGCCAGGATTCCGGCGCCGCGGGCGGCCGAAGACGACGCCCTGCAGGCGCTGATCATTGATTCCTGGTTCGACAATTACCTGGGCGTCAATTCCCTGATCCGCATCAAGCAGGGCCGGCTGCGGCGGGGCGAGAAGATCAAGGTGATGTCCAGCGGCGAGGAGCATTCGGCCGACCAGATCGGCATCTTCAGCCCCAAACGCTCGCCCACCGAGGAACTGGGCTGCGGCCAGGTCGGATTTCTGGCCGCCGGCATCAAGGAAGTGCACGGTGCGCCCGTTGGCGACACCATCACCCGGGCGCGCGAGCCGGCGACTGAGCCGCTGCCGGGATTCAAACCGCTCAAACCCAGAGTGTTCGCCGGCGTCTTTCCGGTGGATTCCAGCGACTACCCGGACCTGCGCGAAGCCCTGGACAAGCTGCAGCTCAATGACTCGGCGCTGCAGTTCGAGCCGGAAACCTCGGTCGCTCTGGGGGTCGGGTTCCGCTGCGGTTTCCTGGGCATGCTGCACATGGAGATTGTCCAGGAGCGTCTGGAGCGCGAGTACGACCTCGACCTGATCACCACCGCGCCGACGGTCATCTACGAGTTGGAGCTGACCGATGGTGAAATCGTCTCGCTGGACAATCCGGCCGGCATGCCGCCGCTGAACAAGATCCGGGAAATCCGCGAGCCCATCATTCTGGCCAATATCCTGGTGCCGCAGGACTATCTCGGTGCGGTCATCGGCTTGTGCGAAGAAAAACGCGGCATGCAAAAGGACATGCGCTTTCTCGGCGGGCAGGTTCAGCTGAGCTACGAGCTGCCGCTTTCGGAGGTTGTCATGGATTTCTTCGACCGGCTCAAATCCTGCTCGCGTGGGTTTGCCTCGTTCGAGTACGATTTCGTGCGTCACCAGGGCGGGCCGTTCGTGCGCCTTGACCTTTTGATCAACGGCGAGCGGGTCGACGCGCTGAGTACCATCGTTCATCGCGATCTTTCAGAGCGGCGCGGGCGGGAGCTGGCCGAGCGCATGCGCGAACTCATTCCGCGACAGATGTTCGATATCGCCATCCAGGCGGCGATTGGATCGCATATCATTGCGCGTTCGACGGTGAAGGCCTACCGCAAGAATGTGACCGCCAAATGCTACGGCGGTGACGTCAGCCGCAAACGCAAGCTGCTGGAAAAGCAGAAAGCCGGAAAGCGCCGGATGAAGCAGGTCGGGCGGATCGAAATTCCGCAGGAGGCCTTCCTGGCGGTGCTGCGCACCGATAACGACAAATAACACCACGGAACGTCATGGACTACGCCCTGATCTTGACCATCCTGACGCTGCTTACGGGCGTCTTGTGGGCGCTAGAGCGCTTCTGGCTGCGACGCCGTTACGGTGAGCAGGAGTCGGGCCCGGCCCACTGGCTGGCGAGCATCGGGTCCCTGTTTCCCATCCTGCTGCTGGTGCTGGTGTTTCGCTCGTTTTTGTTCGAGCCGTTCAAGATCCCCTCCGGCTCCATGATTCCGACCCTGCAGATCGGTGATTTCATCGTCGTCAGCAAGTTCTCATATGGCCTGCGCCTGCCGGTACTGAACCGCAAGATCCTCTCTACCGGCGAGCCCGAGCGCGGCGATGTCATGGTGTTCCGTTTCCCTGAGGATGAGCGGATCAACTACATCAAGCGCGTCGTCGGCCTGCCCGGTGATGCCATCACCTACCGCAACAAGGTACTGTTTATCAACGGCGAGCCGGTCGAGCAGGACGTGGTCGGTGAATGGATCGGTGAGGGCCTGAACCGTAATCCGCCGGGCCGCCGGCCGATCAAGCGCATGGAGCACCTGGCCGAGGATCCGCACACCATCATGATCTTCCCGGATCAGCCGGATCGTCAGGTGCGCAGCTGGACCGTGCCGGAAGGACACTACTTCGTGCTGGGCGACAACCGTGACCAGTCCCTGGACAGCCGGGCCTGGAACTTCGTCCCGGAAGCCAACCTGGTAGGGCGTGCGACGCACATCTGGATGCACTGGGATTGCGCGCGCGGGTGCGTAGTCTGGAGCCGAATTGGTGATAAGATTCACTAATGAGCAGCGGTGGACGGCGATGGCTGGCTGTTCTGTGACGGGAGGCAGGCTTGATGAAAGATTTGACACACATGCGCGGAATGACCCTGATCGGGTTCCTGATGGTCCTGATCCTGGTGCTGTTCTTTGCTTATCTTGGCATCAAGCTTGTTCCGATTTATCTGAACCACTATTCGGTGGTGAGCGAAATGCGCGCGATCGCCGCCGAGCCGGGCTCGGCCAACACCCCACCGCAGACCCTGCGCCGCGACCTGATGAGGCGCCTGGACGTGAGTTACGTCAAGCATGTGCGGGCAGAAGATATTCGCGTGGTGCGTGGCGCGACCACCGACCTGGTGGTCAGCTATGATGTCGAAGAGCACCTGATCGGCAACATCGATGCCATCATCCGCTTTCACCGGGCCGAGCCGCTCAGAAACTAGCTCACCAGAAACCAGGCCAATCGACCAGCTGCCCGGCATTGCGTACCGTTTCCGTGAACCAGCCCTGCTGGCGCAGGCGCTGACGCACCGCAGTTTTGGCCCCGGCCACTACGAGCGCCTGGAGTTTCTTGGCGACAGCCTGTTGAACCTGATCGTGGCCGATCTTTTGTTCCATCAACGCGTGCATGCCAACGAAGGCGATCTCAGCCGGCTGCGCTCGCGCCTGGTCCGCGATGTCACTCTGGCCGAGGTTGCGCGCGAGCTCAACCTGGGTGATCACCTGCGGCTGGGTCAGGGCGAGTTGCGCAGCGGCGGCTACCTGCGCGAATCGATTCTGGCCGACGTCGTGGAGGCGCTGGTCGGTGCGATCTACCTCGACGGCGGTTTCGAGTCCGCCCGGCAGGTGGTTGGTGATCTGCTCAAAAGCCGGCTCGATACCCTGCCCGATGCCGAACAGCTCAAGGACCCCAAGACGCGTCTGCAGGAATGGCTGCAGGCCCGGGGACATGAACTGCCGGAATACCACGTGCTGGCAGAAAGCGGCGCCGACCACGCCAAGCAGTTCCTCGTTGAATGTCGCCTGGAGGGCCTGCTGCCGCCGGTGCGGGCCGAAGCGTCCGGCCGCCGCAAGGCCGAACAGGGCGCAGCGAAAAAAGCCTGGGCGATGCTGCAGGATCCGAAGACTGGAGATTCTTTGCCATGACGACGCGCAATGACTGAGCCGCGTTTCGGCCATGTGGCGCTGGTCGGCCGCCCCAATGTGGGCAAGTCCACCTTGCTGAACGCCCTGGTGGGTGAGCACCTTGCGATTGTGACCCACAAGCCGCAAACCACCCGGCATCGATTGCTCGGCGTGGTCACCGAGGCTCGCGGCCAGATCGCCCTGGTCGACACGCCCGGCATGCATCAGCGCCGGCCGCACGGGCTGAACCGGCGCCTCAACCGCAGCGCGGCGGCGGCATTGCGCGATGTGGATGTGGCCGTCATGGTGGTCGATGCGACGCGCTGGACCGACGAAGACGATCTGGTGCTGGAGCGCGTGGCGGGTTTTCCCGGCCCGCGCCTGCTGGTGTTGAACAAGATTGATCTGCTTGATGATCGCGCCAGCCTGCTCGGGCTGACGGCGCGCCTGTCGTCCGAGCTTGATCCCGCTGCGGTGCTGTATGCGGCCGCGCGGCGAGGCGAGGGCGTTAGCGAACTGCTCGACGAGCTCTTTGCCTGTCTGCCTGAAGGCGTTGCGCAGTATCCGGCCGATGAATTTACCGATCGATCGGCGCGTTTCCTGGCGTCCGAGCTGGTGCGTGAGCAGCTGATGCTGCAGCTGCATCAGGAAATTCCGTACGGGTTGACGGTTCAGATCGAACGCTATGAAGCACAGAAAAATCGGCTCTGGATCGCGGCGCTGATCGTGGTCGCCGAGGATCGCCACAAGGGCATGGTGATCGGCCGTCAGGGCCAGGTGCTCAAACGCGTCGGCTCGCGGGCCCGGCGCGCCATGGCCGAGATGTTCGGCCAGCCGGTGCATTTGGAACTGCACGTTCGGACCCGCGACGGCTGGATTGACGACGAAAAAGCGCTCGACGAGCTGGGTTTTTCCGAATAGAGAGCGGCTGTGGCGCGACTGTCTTCACAGCACAGCTGGATTCTGCACCGGCGGGCCTGGCGCGAGACCAGCCTGCTGGTCGAGTTGTTCAGTCTTGAGCACGGCCGGGTCGGGTTAGTGGCGCGGGGCGCGCGCGCGGCGCGGTCGAGCTGGCGTGGCCTTGGCGAGCCGTTCATCCCGCTTGAAGCCGAATGGACCCGGCGCGGCGAACTGGGGACACTGACCAGCCTTGAGCCGGCCGGCACCCGACCGCAGCTGCCCGGGCGTCGGCTGTGGTGTGGTCTGTACGCCAATGAGCTGCTGATCCACCTGGTTGAACGAGATGAGCCCGTTCCGGAGGCATTTGCTGGCTACGAGCGCCTGCTGGTGTCACTGAGTGGTGACGATGACCCGGGCGATGCGTTGCGCCGGTTCGAGCTGGCGCTGCTGGGCGTCCTGGGTGTTGCACCGGATCTGATGCGCGAGGCGGGTGCCGGTGAGCCGATCGCACCTGCGGGCTGGTATCGGCTGGAGCCCGAGTCGGGTTTTTTTCCGGTGCCGGATGCGCATGGCCGCGGCGTCTACTCCGGTGAGGCCATACTCAGCCTTGCGCAGGGTGCGGCAGCGGATTCGACGCTGCGGCGCCAGGCGCGTGAAATTACCCGTTGCCTGCTGGACCATCAACTCGGCGGGCGAGTGTTGAAAACCAGAGAACTGTTCCGGAGTCTGCAATGACCCTGCCTTTGCTTGGCGTCAATATCGATCACGTCGCCACCCTGCGTCAGGCTCGTCGAACGAGCTATCCATCTGTGGTTGAGGCCGCTGCCATGGCCGAGTCGGCGGGCGCGGATTTGATCACCATTCACCTGCGCGAGGACCGGCGCCACATCCAGGATGACGATGTCCTGGCGCTGGCCAAAAGCCTGACCACGCGCATGAACCTGGAAATCGCCCTGACCGATGACATGCTGGCGCTGGCCGAGCGCGTGCGGCCGGCCGACGTCTGCCTGGTGCCCGAGCGGCGTGCCGAGTTGACCACCGAAGGCGGTCTGGACGTGATCGGGCAGGTTCAGCGGCTGACCGAGGCCTGCGCTCGACTGGCTGATGCGGGTGTGCGGGTCTCGCTGTTCATCGATCCCGATCCTGACCAGATTGCCGCGGCCCACGGCACCGGCGCCAGGATTATCGAGCTGCACACCGGTGCCTATGCCGACGCCCGTGGCGAGCAGGCCGAGGCTGAGCTGAAGCGCCTGCAGCGGGCGGCCGCCGCGGCGTTGGAACTTCGCATGCAGGTCAATGCCGGTCACGGGCTGACCGTGGACAACGTCGGGCCGATCGCGGCCATCAACGGCATGCATGAACTCAATATTGGCCATTCGATTGTCGCGCGCGCGGTGTTCGTCGGCCTGGCCGAGGCGGTGCGGGAGATGAAGCGGGCGATGGCTCGCTAACTTTCTTGCAAAAGTGCCAGGCGAGTGGCGTGCGCGGTGCGCAGGAAGTCCACGTAAGCCGCACCGTAACCCGCGCTGGTGTCCGAGTCGGTGGTCTCCTCTGTGCAGTCCAGCAGGCGTCGACGCAGTCGCCCGCAGGCCTGGTGCAGGCGCGCGGCGCCGGCAAAACCGGTCGCGCCTCGCCACTGATGCAGGAGCGCGGCCGCTTGATCAAAGGCGCGCTGGCTGATCATCGTGTCGAGTTCCGGCAGCCGGTGCTCCAGCTCCTCGCCGAACAGCCGGCTCATGCGCTCGACCAGCGCCTGGTCGCCGTTGGCGACGGCTTGGGCCTGCTCGGGCACGATCAGTCGGCTTGCCGGTTCTTCATCGGTCGCCATCGCGTTGGCGTCGGCGGGCAGGTCGGCCGGATCGATCAGGGCGCGGGCCAGCTGCGGGATGGAGATCGGCTTGGTCAGGCAGTCGTCCACGCCATGTTCCAGGATGCGCTGGCGCTCTTCGGTGCGGGCATCGGCGGTCAGGATGATAAAGCGTGCCGCCTGCGCGGCCATGCCGGGTTGGCGTATGCTCTCGAAAGCAGCCAGCCCGTCCATTTCCGGCATATGCAGGTCCATCAGGATGACATCGAAGTCATGCTCGCGACACAGATCGACGGCCGACGGCCCATTTTCTGCCGCGGTGATCTCGGCCACCATGGTGGCGAGACCGGCGCGCAGAAACTCCCGGTTGACCTCGTTGTCGTCGACTACGAGGACGCGCAGGGCATTGACAGCAGCATTGTCCATAGCGGCAATATAGTCAGATGATCGGCAATTGCAAGCGACTGGCGCTTCTGCTGCTGTTGACATGCAGCGTCTGGTTGCCGGCGCTGGCTGCAGTCCCGGCCGCCATGGAGCTTGAGATGGGTCCGGGTGCGATCGGTGATGTGTCGTGGGCATCAATCGAGATCAGGCGTCAACCGCGCGCCGAAAGTGAGCCGGCCTGGCGGGCAAGGCTGTCCGGTTTGAGCCTGGCCGAGGCCCTGCCGGTCGGTGATATCAGCCTGGAGTGCCATGACTTTGAATGGTCCAAGGCGGGTCCGGACTGTCGTCGTGGCAGCCTTGCATTACCTCCCGACTGGCTGGCACTGGATGGCGAGCTGCGCTTCAGCCTGCGTCCTGCGGTGCCGGCGGGCTACCGCCTGACCCTTGATCACGAGCAGCTGGCGGCTGATGTCGAGTTGGGGCGAGACGGCGGGCTGGTGGTCGAGCTCACGCAGCTTGATCTGGGCGCGCTCGGTCCGTTGCTGGCCGCCTGGGTTGATTTGAGCCTGATCGGCGGCATCGTCAGCGGCCAGGGATCACAGTCAGCCGATGGCTGGCAGGCCAGCCTGGCTGTCGAGGAGATGTTTTTCGACACGCCGGACGGTGCAATGGCGGGCGAGGGGGTCGACCTGTCCATGGAGCTGGCGCTGGTCTCTGGCGCCGGTAACGGGCCCACCGAGCTGCGCCTGGCCGCGGCACAGAACGGCGGTGAGCTGCTGTTCGGCCCGGTCTATCTGCCCCCGCCGGACGCGCCCCTGGGTCTTGACCTGACCATGGCGCTGCATGAGTCGGGCCGGATTGATCTGACCCGCGTTGGCGTTGAGGATCCGGGCGCTTTCGAAGTGGCGGGCAGCGCTGTCCTGGTCGAGACCGGAGAGGGTTGGCAGGCGCTGGAGTGGCAGGTGGACCGGCTGGTGGCTGATCTAACCGGCTTGTGGCCGCGCTGGCTGGACGGGCCGGCCGCTGCGGCCGGGTTTTCCGGCATGCGCGCTGAAGGCGGCATGCGCGGCCAGCTGTCCGGCGATGCCGAGGGTCGCTGGCGCATTGACCTGATGTCTGAAGCGTTGAACGTGATTGATCCGCGCGAACGCCTTTCCGTGCAGGGCTTGTCGGCTCAGCTCAACGGCACCGAGCGGGCCTTGCGGATCGGTCTGGAGTGGGATGGCGTCGGGTTGTTCGGGCTCGAACTGGGCGCCAGCAGCGCCCGTTTGCATCACGATGAGGTGGGCCTGCGTCTGCTTGACCCGGTGCGCATGGGCTTGCTTGATGGTGCCGTGGTCATTGACGGGCTGGCCGCGTTGCGGGTGCCCGACGCGTCGACCCGAACCGTGCTGGATGCGCGCATAGAGCCGCTGGATCTGGCCGCGCTGACGCGGGCCCTGGAGCTGCCGGAGCTGGGCGGTCAGTTGTCGGGTCGTTTTCCCGGGGTCACCTATTCCGACGACCGGCTGACCTTTACCGGGGGCATCCAGATCGAGGCGTTCTCCGGCCATATCAGCCTGGAGAAGCTGGTGGTCGAGCGGCCTCTCGGCAGTGCGCCGGCTGTGTCCGCTGAGGTGGAGTTCGAGCGGCTGGACCTGCTCGAATTGACCGGTGCCTTCGGCTTCGGGCGCATGGAAGGGCAGGCCTCTGGCTGGGCGCGGGGACTGCGTCTGGTCAACTGGCGCCCGGTGGCGATGGATGCCCGGCTGTTTACGCATGAAGACGTGCCGCGCCGCAGGATCAGCCAGCGCGCCGTGGATAACCTGTCCAGCCTGGGTGGCGCCGGCGGCGCGGTGATCTCCGGCACGGTGCTGCGGGTGTTCGATGATTTTCCCTACCGGCGGGTTGGCCTGGCCTGTCGACTGACCAACAACATCTGCCACATCGACGGGGTGGCGCCGCATGACTCGGGCGGCTTTCTGATCGTCGAGGGTCGAGGGCTGCCGCGGCTGGATATCGTCGGCCACCGGCGGCTGGTCGACTGGCCACAGTTCATGGGGCAGCTGGCCAGCATGATGGATGGCTGATACCGGTCCTTTGCTCAATCGGCCGGGCCTTCGTCGTCCTCGTCGTGGATATGCACTTTGCGAATGCGGTTCTCGGCCATGTCGACAATGGTCATGCGCAGATTGCCGAGGCGCACGCACGAGCGTCCGTCCGGGATCGACTCCAGCTGCTCGAGGATCAGCCCGTTCAGGGTCTTGGCCCCGGTATCGGGCAGCTGCCAGTCGAGCCGGCGCTTGAGCATGCGCAGCGTGGCTGAGCCGTCGACAATCCAGTCGCCGTTTTCCTGGCGCCGAATCAGCTTCTGCCGACTGCCGGATTCGGTCGTGTATTCGCCCACGATCTCTTCGAGAATGTCGTCGAGCGTGACCAGGCCCTGGATGTCGCCATATTCATCGACGACCAGGCCCATGCGCCGCTCGCGGCCCTGGAACTCCAGCATCTGCTGGGTCAGGGCGGTGCCTTCGGGAATGTAGTAAGGCGCCCTGACGGCCTTGATCAGTCCTTCCCGGTCAAGCCTTCCCTGGGCCAGGCGGGTCACGACCGTCCGGATATGCAGCAGCCCGACCATGTCATCCAGATCGCCGCGCCAGACCGGCATGCGCGTGTAGATCGACTGGGTCAGGGTCTGCAGGATGACTTCCCATTCATCGTCGAGGTTGATGCCGACGATGTCGTGTCGCGGCACCATGACGTCGTCAACCGTGCCGTGCTCGAGATCCAGGATGTTGATCAGCATGCGCTGGTGATTGAGGGAAATATGGCGCCCGCCTTCCTGTACCAGCAGGCGCAGTTCCTCTCGGTTGAGCGCTTCGGGATGAGCACTGCTGATGCGGACATTGAACGGTCTTAACAAGGTGCCGGCGATCAGGTTGATCAGCCAGACGACGGGATAGAGCAGGCGCAGCAGGGGGGTCAGGACAAAGCTGGCCGGGTAGGCGATGCGCTGCGGGTAGAGTGCTGCCAGCGTCTTGGGCATCAGTTCGGCGAAAATCAGCACCACTGCTGTCAATACAGCCGTCGAAACCCACACGCCGGCCTCACCGAGCAGGCGCAGGGCAATCACCGTGGCGATGGAGGCGGCCAGGATGTTGACCAGGTTGTTGCCGAGCAGGATCAGGCCGAACATCCGGTCCGGCTTGGCCAGCAGCTGCTGAGCCAGGCGGGCGCCACGATGGCCCGACTGGACGTGATGGCGCAGGCGGTAGCGGTTGAGCGCGACCAGGCCGGTTTCCGAGCTGGAGAAAAAAGCCGACAGGACGATCAGCAGGCCCAGCAGCGCGAATAGAGTTGCCAGCGGAATTTCGGCCATGGCAGGCCCGTCAGCCGAGTCCGGCCAGGACCATACCGGTCCGGCTCCACGTTCGGTCCAGTAGTTGTTCCAAGATGAACTTGCTGCCGAAGTACGCCAGTACCAGCATGGCCATGGCAATGAGGGTCCAGTTCACCGCACGCCGGCCGCGCCAGCCCAGCCACCAGCGCAGCCCCAGCAAGAGCCCGAACAACACCCAGGAGACGCTTGAGAGCACGGTTTTGTGCAACAGGTGCTGGGCAAGCAGGTCGTCGACGAAGGTCAGTCCGGCGGCCAGACCCAATGACAGCAGGAGCCAGCCGGCCAGGATCAGGCGAAACATCAGCTGCTCAAGCACGATCAGCGGCGGCAGCATTTCCAGCTGGCTGATGGGGCGCGGATGCCGCAGCAGGTAATCCTGCACCCATAGCAGCAGGGCGTTGAGCGCCGCGATGGCCAGCAGGCTGAAGGCCAGCAGCGAGGTGATGATATGCAGCCGCAGCAAGACGGGCATCTGGCCCAGATACACCGGATCCGGATCGACCAGCCACTGGATCATGAGCACCGCGGCCGCACCCGGCAGCATCAGCACGCCGGCTTCAAGCGAGCGTGAGCCGATCGCCGTGACCAGCAGGACGAGGGCGATCATCATCGTGGCCAGCGACAAAATGTTGAGAAAGCTGACGTCCCAGCCGGCTGCCGCGGGCATGCGCATGGCTATGAAGGCGGCGTGGCTGACAATTGCCGCCACGGCCAGAACCAGCGCTGCCTTCCGCCAGACCGCGTTGTTGAGGTAGTAGCCGCGGGCCAGACCAACACCAGCCAGCACATACAGGGTGCTGGCGGCCAGCACGATCAACGCGTTAATGCTCAAGGATAACGACTCGGATCAGGATGCAATTCATCCGACCAGTATAATGATTCGTTGTTGCAATTCCCAAGGTATGCCGTCTGTCATGTTCGATCAACTGAGCCAGCGTCTGACCGGATCCCTCGACCGCCTGCGCGGTCGCGGGCGATTGACCGAGGACAACATCCGCGAGGCCCTCCGTGAGGTGCGAATCGCCCTGCTTGAAGCGGACGTGGCCCTGCCGGTGGTCAAGGATTTCATCGCCCAGGCCGGCGAGCGGGCCATCGGCCAGGAGGTGATTGGCAGCCTCAAGCCGGGCGAGGCCTTGGTCAAGGTGGTTCACGAAGAACTCAAGCGCGTCCTGGGGCAGGAGCAGGCGCCGCTGACGCTGGACCGGCAGCCGCCGGTGGTGATGCTGCTGGCCGGCTTGCAGGGTGCGGGCAAAACGACCACCGCGGGCAAGCTGGCCCGCCTGCTCAAGGAACGTCACGGCAAGCGGGTCTTGCTGGCCAGTTGCGACGTCTACCGACCGGCTGCGATTGACCAGCTTGAAACGCTGGCCGGCCAGGTTGAGGCAGACTTCTTTCGCTCGCCGGAAACCGGCGACGCCGTCCGAATCGCCGGCGATGCGGTGGCCGAGGCACGGCGTCGGTTTGCCGATGTCGTGATCGTCGATACCGCTGGTCGCCTGGCAGTGGACGAGGCCATGATGGCCGAGATCCGCGGCATCCACGCCGCCATTACGCCGGCCGAGGTGCTGTTCGTCGTCGACAGCATGACCGGTCAGGATGCCGCCAACACGGCGCGCGCGTTCCATGAAGCGCTGCCGCTCACCGGTGTCGTGCTGACCAAGACCGATGGCGACGCGCGTGGCGGTGCGGCCTTGTCGGTGCGCCAGATCACCGGCGCGCCGATCAAGTTTCTCGGTACCGGCGAGAAGCTGGACGGCCTCGAGCCTTTTCATCCCGACCGGCTGGCCTCGCGCATCCTCGGCATGGGCGATGTGCTCAGCCTGGTCGAGGAAGTCGAGCGCAAGGTTGATCAGAAAAAAGCCCGCGCGCTGGCCGGCAAGGTTGGCAAGGCGTCACGCCGTTTCGGCATGGACGACCTCAAGGATCAGCTGCAGCAGATGGAAAAACTGGGCGGCATGGGATCCATGCTCGACAAGATGCCGGGCATGAATCGCTTGCCGGAAGCGGCGCGGGCGCAGATGGACGACCGCCAGACCCGCCGCATGGTGGCGATCATCAATTCAATGACGCCGAACGAGCGCCGCTACCCTGACCTGATCAAGGGCTCGCGCAAGCGCCGCATCGCCGTGGGTTCGGGGACGCAGATCCAGGACGTAAATCGTCTGCTCAAGCAGCACAAGCAAATGCAGAAAATGATGAAGAAAGTGGGCAACAAGGGCTCCATGGCGAAACTGATGAAGCGCCTGCCCGGCGGCGGTGGCATGCCGGGCGGCGGCATGCCGTTTCGTTAAGGCTCGCGCAGCTACATCAGGGCTTCCTTTTGCTGCGCATCGCCGCTACAATGGCGAGTTTGCTGAATTATGCATTTACTGTCGGTCGTCGCTGAAGTCGGGGCCGGTCATCCGCAGGAGTATTTGATGGTCAAGATTCGTTTGAGCCGGGGCGGTGCCAACAAGCAGCCCTTCTACCA
>SKIE01000174.1 GCA_007116585.1 Wenzhouxiangella sp.
CCCGGATCAGCTTGAGCTGGCGCTCGCGCCCTGCCCAGTCGCCGTGCTCACGGTAGGCCCGGGCATAGTCCGGCTGCGTGATCGGATCGGCCTCGACCAGCAAATCGGCCATGGCCAGATCAAACTGGAGGCTGATGGCCTGCAGCTGCATCGCATCACCCACGGCGTGGAGCAGATGGTCGGGTAAAAAGCGGCGCATCACCGGTGCCGCGCGCTTGAGCTGCTGATCGCGCTCCACCACCTCGCGCCCGCCATAGAGTTCGTCGAGAAAGAACTCGCAGGCCGGCAGGTAGCGCGGCTGTTCGCGAAGGTCAGCGTAGGTCGCGTCCAGGCGGCGGCGTTGCCAATGCTGCAGACGGGCGAGCGCCCGGGCACGCGGCACGGGCAAATCCTGCACACAGCCGCCGATGTGCTGGTTGCGCTGAATCTGCTCGTGCAGATGCAAATAGGCTGCCGATTCGCTCATCCCAGCGCCCGGATGGCCTCGATCAATTCCTTGCGCTTGCGCCGGAATACGGCCACACTCTCAACGTGCCGATAGCGCACGCGATGGGTTTCATCCAGCAGGAACACGCCCCGCTTCATGCCCATCAGGCCCTTGCAGCCATAGGCCTGCGCGACGGCCAGGTCGGAGTCGGTCAGCAGCGAGAAGGGAAGATCGTGCTTGTCGCGGAACGCGCGATGCGAGTCCGCGTCGTCGGCGCTGATGCCGACCACGTCCACGCCGAGGTCGGTGAAGGCATCCATGCCGTCGCGGTAGTCACACAGCTGGGCGGTGCATACGGGCGTGTCATCCCCGGGGTAGAACACCAGCAACAAACGGCGGCCCTGCTGCTCGGACAGCGCATAGCGGTTGCCGTCCTGATCGGACAGCTCGAAATCGGGGGCCTGCTGGCCCGGCTCGATCGTCATGGGGCGCTCCAATTGCTGAAAATCTGAACAGGGGCGTGCATTATAATGAAGCAATCGGAGGTTGATTCCATGCTGAAGCTCACGCCCGCAACCCAGGCGACCCCGCAAACTCGTCCGCCAGTGATCGGGCTGGCAATCGCCGGCGGCGGCCCGCTGGGTGCCATTTACGAGCTTGGCGCGCTGCAAGCGCTGGAAGAAGCCATCGACGGCATCAAGATGCACGACCTCGACGTCTATGTCGGCGTCAGCTCCGGCTCTTTCCTGACCGCCAGCCTGGCCAACCGGGTCACCACCTCGCAGATGAGCCGTATTTTCATGAGCTCGCCCGACGCCGAGTTTCATTTCCAGCCAGACCTGTTTCTGCGCCCGGCCATTCGAGAGTATTTCCAGCGGGCAATGAGCGTCCCCAGCGTCGTGCTGGACATGCTGACCGAGATCATCCGTCATCCCGAGCGCATTGCCCATCTGGAGAGCGTCGAGAGCCTGAGCCGCCTGATTCCTACCGGCATCTTCGATAATCACAGCATTGACGATTTCATCGCCGGCGTGCTGTCGCGACCTGGCCGGTCGAATGATTTCCGCGAGATCGGGGCCATGCTGCGAGTCGTTGCCGTCGACCTGGAAACCGGCCAGGCCGTGCGCTTTGGCGAACCCGGGCTGGACCATGTGCCGATTTCCACCGCCGTGCAGGCCTCGGCTGCCCTGCCCGGCCTGTACCCACCGGTAGAAATCGACGGTCACTATTACGTGGACGGCGCCCTGCGCCGGACGCTGCATGCCTCGGTCGCGCTGCGCGAAGGCGCGGACCTTCTGATTGGCATCAACCCGCTGGTGCCCTATGACGCCGAACTGGACCCCAGCGTGCCACCCGATGGCCGCAGTTCCAGCCGCATGATCAAGGGCGGGCTGCCGGTGGTGTTGTCGCAGACGTTCCGCTCGCTGATCCAGTCGCGCATGCAGGTGGGCATGGCGAAGTACGAAGTCGACTACCCGGCCGCATCCATTCTGCTGGTCGAGCCCAACCGCAACGACGAGCGCATGTTTTTCACCAACGTGTTCAGCTACAGCTCGCGCAACGAACTGGTGGACCACGCCTATCGCACCACCCGTGCCGAACTGCTGGACCGGGCCGACGAGCTGGAGCCGTTTCTGGAACCTTACGGACTGGGGCTGAACCGATCGGTGCTGGCTGCCGAGCGCAGCTTCTCCGACAGCATGGATGCTGAAAAACGCTACCTCGCGCCCATGGGCAACAGCCTGGCCCGCAGCCTGGACAGCCTGGAGCGCATCCTCGGCAGCTCCTGAGCCATTTTGCCTGCATGCAGCCTGCAGGCGGGCGGCAACGCCACCCGCCCATCAGAACACTTCTGCCCTACCAGTGAATGCCGCGCATCAGCGAGGCGAAAGCGACCTGCTCCTGGGTTGGCTGATCATGCTGATCTGACGCCACGCCGCGCGCCGCTGACGAGTCGGGAAACATGCGAAACGCCGAGTTCATGATGATCTCCGAGCTCTTCGGCGCGACCGCGTGCAGCACCTGGGCAAAAATGCCCAGCCGCGTCGCAATGCGCTGCGGACGGTAAATCACCGCCTGCTTGACCATGTCGGCGGCGTCTTCCGGGGTGATGGTCGGGACGGACTCATACATCTTGGTTGGCGCAATCATGGGCGTGCGCACCAGCGGCATGTTGATGGTCGTAAAGGACACGCGGGCATCGTTGAACTCCGAGGCCGCACAGCGGGCGAAGGCATCCAGCGCTGCCTTGGAGGCCACGTAGGCCGAGAAGCGCGGTGCGTTGGACAACACGCCGATGGAGGAGATGTTGATGACCTGCCCTTTGCGTCGCTTCTCCATCACCGGCAGGAAGCCCATGATCAGTTTGAGCGCGCCGAAGTAGTTGAGCTGCATGCAGCGCTCGTAGTCGTGGAAGCGGTCATAGGACAGCGAAATCGAACGGCGGATGGAGCGGCCCGCGTTGTTGATCAGGATGTCCACGTGGCCATGATCGGCCAGCACCTGGTCGATCAAACGCTCGGCGTCTGTCAGGTCAGCCAGGTCGCAGGTGTAGGGGAAAGCCTGGCCACCTGCCGCTTCGATCTCGGCCTTGGTCTCCATCAGCTGTTCCTCGCCGCGCGCGACAATGACGGTCTTGGCGCCGGCCTCGCCCATCATGAGCGCGGTGGCCTTGCCGATACCCGACGAGGCGCCGGTAATCAACACGACCTTGTCGCGCACGCGCCCGGACAGCGAACGGTCAATGAACAGCTCGGGGTCGAGGTGCCGTTCCCAGTAATCCCAAAGCACCCAGGCATAGGTATCCAGCGACGGCACGCTGATGCCCGAGCCCTTGAGCGCCCGCTCGGCCTCACGGGTGTCGAAATGGGTCGGGTAATTGAAAAACGACAGCATGTCTTTCGGAATACCCAGGTCCTTGAGCACCTGGTTGATGATGCGGCGCACCGGCGGCAGCATGCCCAGACCCTGCTTGACCGGCGCCGGGATGAACGAAAACAGACGGGCATCGAGCCGCATCGACATCAGCGGCGCATGGGCAGCCTCGGCAAACAGGTTCATGACCTCGCCAATGCGCTTCGGGTTCGGATCGGTCAGATGGAAGCACTGGCCGTCAAGCCTGGGCTTGTGGGCGATGTGGTCCATGGCCCGGGCAACGAAGTCGACCGGCACCAGGTTGACCCGGCCACCTTCCAGCCCCAGTGTCGGCACCCACGGCGGCAGCATCCGCCGCATTTTTTGAATCAGCTTGAAGAAATAGTAAGGGCCGTCGATCTTGTCGATTTCGCCGGTCTTGGAATGCCCGACCACGATGCCGGGACGGTAGACCCGCCACGGGATGCTGCAGTGCTTGCGGACCAGGCCTTCGGAGTCATGCTTGGTGCGAAAGTAGGGATGGCCCAGGTCGGTCGCTTCCTCGAACATGTCTTCGCGGAACGTGCCGCGATACAGGCCGGCGGCCGCAATTGATGAGGTGTGATGAAAACAGCGCGCCTTGAGTGCCTCGGCACACTGGATCGCATGCCGGGTGCCGTCGATATTGGCCGCCTGGTTGTCTTCAGCGCTGGCTTTGAGGTCATACACCGCCGCCAGGTGGAAGAAATGCCGGATCTTGCCGCCCAGAGCTTCCTGGTCAGCCGCACTCAGCCCGAGTGCCGGCTTGGTCAGATCGCCGCTGACGGCGACCACCCGCTTGCGATGATCCCCCCACCGTTCCTCGACCAGGCGATTGAACTTCTTCTTTGAGCCACGGCGCACCAGCACATGGACCGTGCCCTTGCGCGCCAGCAGCTGATCAATCAGGTTGCGGCCGATGAATCCGGTTCCCCCGGTGACAAAATAAGTCATACGATCTCTACTCCCAGGCAGTCGCTGTTGTTTTGTGGATGAACTCCTTGTGTCCGCCTAAGATACCGCGCCACAGCGCCATCGCGCCAGTCACATGCGGCACTGATTGACCGCGGCCCCCGCTCATGCTAGAACTTCAAGCATGACATTCAAATATTTCGGGGAGTCCAGAACATGAGTGACCTTGACCAACGATTCGTGCAGGCACAGGCCGACGCCAAGCAATTGCCCGCCCGCCCCGACAACGACACCATGCTCAAGCTCTACAGCTACTTCAAGCAGGGGACGGAAGGTGATGTCAGCGGGGAAAAGCCCGGGTTCTTTGATTTTGTGGGCGTGGCGAAGTACGAAGCCTGGGAAAAGCGCAAGGGCATGCAGGCCGACGAAGCCAAACAGAAGTACGTCGACCTGGTCGAATCACTGAAGAGTTGACCTGCCCACCCGCAGCGGCCAATGGCCCGCAATACGCGACAGCGCATTCTTGATGCCGCCCTGGCGTTATTCAACGCCGAGGGCGAACCCAACGTCACCACGAACCGGATTGCCGACGAGCTCGATATCAGCCCCGGCAACCTGCACTACCACTTCCGCTCCAAGTCTGACCTGATCGAGGCGCTGTTCGGCGCGTTTGAGCAGCGCATGCTCGATATCCTGTCGTCGCCCGAGGAGCGCGACGCGGATATCGAAGATATCTGGTTCCTTCTCCACATCGCCTTCGAGACCATCGGCGAATATCGCTTTCTTTACCGTGACCTGAGCGATCTGTGCGCCAGGCACCGCGGCCTGCACCAGCGCTTTCGTGGAATTTTGCGCCTGACCATGGAATCGGCCCGGGCGCTGTGTGACGACCTGATCCGTGCCCAGCGCATGCAGGCATCAGATCGTGAGCTGGATGCCCTGATTCGCAACGTGGCCCTGGTCAGCACCTTCTGGATTGCTTTTGACCAGGTGCATGACGCCGATGGCGTCCACCCCGATCGCGCCGCCTGGCAGGTGATGAGCCTGATCAGCCCGTATCTGCTGGGCGAATCACGCACCCACCTGCAGACACTGGCCGAGGCCTATACCTGATGATCCCAGCGGTGGTCAGATCAGATGGCCCCCATCAACACCCAGGTCACATAAGAGACCATCCCCGCCAGAGCGAAGACGGCGAGTGCTGCCAGCGCGGCGTTGCGGCGATGCTGGCGTTTCCTGTCCAGACCTTCTGTCACGTGCATTCACCTCGCTGCGTGCGAACGGGCTCGTCTTCGCCTCTAAAAA
>SKIE01000102.1 GCA_007116585.1 Wenzhouxiangella sp.
GGACAGCGGCGAGACCCGGGCCCTGGACGTGAAGGTCGGCGACAAGGTCCTGTTCGGCAAGTTTGCCGGTCAGGAAGTGAAGGTCGACGGCGAAGAAGTTCTGGTGATGCGCGAAGACGACATCATGGCGGTCATCGAGTCCTGATCGACGTCCTGACACCAATCAATCAAACGATTCGAACGTAGAGGATTAGCAACAATGAGTGCCAAAGAAGTCCGTTTTTCCGAAGACGCCCGCAACCGCATTCTCAAGGGCGTAGAAGTGCTGGCCCGTGCGGTCAGCGTCACCCTCGGCCCGAAAGGCCGTAACGTTGTGCTCGAAAAGAGCTTCGGCGCCCCGACCGTGACCAAGGACGGTGTGTCTGTCGCCAAGGAAATCGAGCTCGAAGACAAGTTCGAGAACATGGGCGCGCAGATGGTCAAGGAAGTTGCTTCCCAGACCTCTGATGCAGCCGGTGACGGTACTACCACCGCGACCGTGCTGGCCCACGCCATGCTGCGCGAAGGTCTGAAGTCCGTGGCCGCCGGCATGAACCCGATGGATCTCAAGCGCGGCATGGACAAGGCAGTCAAAGCCGCCGTCGCCGAGCTTCAGACCCTCTCCACCCCCTGCACCGACGACAAGGCCATTGCCCAGGTCGGCACCATTTCGGCCAATGCCGATGAAGAAATCGGCAAGATTATTGCCGAGGCCATGAGCAAGGTCGGCAAGGAAGGCGTCATCACGGTCGAGGAAGGCCAGTCGCTGGAAAACGAACTGGACGTGGTCGAGGGCATGCAGTTCGACCGTGGCTACCTGTCGCCGTACTTCGTAACCGACCAGCAGACCATGCAGGTCGAGCTCGAAGACCCCTACATCCTGCTGCACGACAAGAAGATCTCCAACGTTCGCGAACTGCTCCCGGTGCTGGAAGGCGTGGCCAAGTCCGGTCGCAGCCTGCTGATCGTGGCTGAAGACATCGAAGGCGAGGCCCTGGCCACCCTGGTGGTCAACAACCTGCGCGGTATTGTCAAGGTCGCAGCCGTCAAGGCGCCTGGCTTCGGCGACCGCCGCAAGGCCATGCTGGAAGACATGGCCATTCTGACCGGCGGCCAGGTGATCTCCGAAGAGGTTGGCCTGAGCCTGGAAAAAGCCGACCTGGATGTGCTGGGCTCAGCCAAGAAGATCCAGATCACCAAGGAAAACACCACCATCATCGATGGCGCAGGCGATGCTGCCGGCATCGAGAGCCGCGTTGGCCAGATCCGCGCCCAGATCGAGGAAGCCACCTCCGACTACGACCGCGAAAAGCTCCAGGAGCGGGTCGCCAAGCTGGCCGGCGGTGTGGCCGTGATCAAGGTCGGTGCTGCCACCGAAGTCGAGATGAAAGAGAAGAAGGCCCGCGTTGAAGATGCCCTGCACGCCACCCGTGCTGCGGTCGAAGAAGGCGTGGTGCCTGGCGGTGGTACCGCTCTGGTTCGCGCCATCAATGCCATCGGCAGCCTGACCGGCGACAACGAAGACCAGAACGTCGGCATCAAGATCGCCCTGCGGGCCATGGAAGAGCCGCTGCGCAAGATCGTGTCAAACTCCGGCGGCGAGCCGTCCGTGATCCTGGCCAATGTGGCCGAGGGCAGCGGCAACTACGGCTACAACGCAGCCACCGGCGACTTTGTCGACATGATCGAGGCTGGCATTCTGGACCCGACCAAGGTCACCCGCTCGGCCCTGCAGAACGCGTCATCCGTGGCCGGTCTGATGATCACCACCGAAGCCGCTGTGGCCGAACTGCCGAAGAAGGACGAAGGCGGCGGTGCCCCGGACATGGGCGGCATGGGCGGCATGGGTGGAATGGGCGGCATGATGTAAAGCCTGTTCGACCCGCCGGAGCGGCAGTATTGCTCCCGTATCTGCTCTACAAAAACCCCGGCCTTTGCGCCGGGGTTTTTGTATTGTCGAACAGATAATTTCGCTATGCTGGAGCCTTGGATATCCCAGGAGCCAATCCAGACCATGCCGTCACGTAAACCGGCGTTTGAGCCCTTGCCCTGGGCGGAAACCAGCGCGGGCGCCGCGCGCCAGGTCGGCCTTGAGCTGGAGCTGACGGGGCTAACACCCGAACAGGTCGCCACCGCCGTCGTCGAGGTGATTGGCGGCACGGCCGAGCGCGAGAGCGCGTTCATGACCCGGGTCATCGACACGGAGTTCGGTGATTTCAGCGTTGAACTGGATGCCAGCATTCTGCGTGATCGACGCTATCAGGAGCAGTTGTCCGAGGTGGGCGTGGACATCGGCGAAGGTGCCGCGCGCGACAATCTCGAAGAAGTCCTTTCGCGTATCGCCGGTTTGCTGGTGCCGCTGGAACTGGTCGGCCCGCCAATGCCGTGGACGAAACTGCATCATCTGGATGACATTCGCCTGCGCCTACACGAAGCCGGCGCCCGCGGTACACACTCCTCACCGTTCTACGCCTTCGGTCTGCAGCTCAATATCGAGGCCGCCAGCCTCGAGGCCGATTACCTGCTGGCCATGCTGCGTGCCTTTCTGCTCAAGTACGACTGGCTGCTGGAGCGCTCCGAGATTGATCTGGCCCGGCGGATTTCGCCCTACGTGCAGCCCTATCCGGAAGACTACGTGGTTCACGTCCTGAACCGTCACTATCAGCCCGACATCGACACGCTGATCGACGACTTCCTGCACTTCACCCCGACCCGCAACCGGCCGCTGGACCTGCTGCCGCTGTTTGCCCACATCGACCAGGAACGGGTCATGGCCGCCCCGGTGGAAAAAGAACTGATCAAGCCGCGGCCGGCCTTTCACTACCGGTTGCCCAACTGCCTGGTCGATGAGCCTGGATGGAACCTGGCCGTGCCCTGGAATGACTGGGTCGCCATCGAACGCCTGGCCTGTGATCGGACAGCGCTGGAAAGCGCGCGTGCTCAACGCATGCAGGACGCCAGCCGCCTGCGCCGTTGGCTGTCCTCTGCGATCCGCTGGCTGCGGCGATGAGTGAGGCCCGACCCAGAATCGGGGTCACCGGGCCGGACCGGGGCGGACTGTCGGCCTGGTTGTTCACCGCCTGGGCCGTGCGCCGCGCGGGTGGCCAGCCGGTGCGCATCCGGCCGGCCAAACCGCTGGACCTGGATGGCCTAGACGGCTTGATCATCGGCGGCGGCGCCGATGTCAGCCCCGACCTCTACGGCGCCGAATCCATGCCCAAGCTGGAGTCACTGCAGGACCGTGGCCTGCTCGGCTGGCGACGTCTGGCCGGCATCGTGCTCTTTCCCCTGCTGTTCGTGATCCGACGCCTGCTGGTAACCAAGACCAGCGGCCTGAACGCCGATCGTGACGCACTGGAACAGGAACTGATCGCTGCCGCCATGGCAGACAAGGTGCCGATACTCGGCATTTGCCGCGGCATGCAGCTGCTCAACGTATTGGCCGGCGGCACGCTGCATCAAGACATCGAAGGCTTTTATGAAGAGCAGCCGGCCATCCGCTCGGTACTCCCGCGCAAGCGCATCGAAATCGAGCCCGGGTCCCGCCTGGCCCATATCCTGGTCGCGACCCGGCTTCGGGTGAACGCACTCCACTCGCAGGCGATCGCCCAGCTGGGTGAGTCGATGCAGATCAGCGCGTGCGAGTCCAGCGGCGTGGTCCAGGCCATCGAGCACAACGGGCCGGATTTCGCGCTCGGCGTGCAGTGGCACCCGGAGTACCTGCCGCAGCGCCCGGAACAGCGCGCCTTGTTCCGGGCCCTGATCCGCGCGGCGGCTGAAACGAGGGCCGCCTGAATGAAACGACCCGTCGAACAGCTTGACCCTGACCGTCTGGCCCGCGACTGCCGCTTTGTGGCCGAGGCCTGGCGGCGCTTCCCCGATGCGCCGCCGCCCGACCAGGCAGTCGACGAACCCGCCATCGAGAACGTTCTGGAGGCACCCGAACCCTGCCTGCGCCGCTACCGCCAGCTGCAGTCGGTCCACATCCTGTGGCAGGACCTGACCGGCGCATTCGATATCGCCGAGACCGGGCGGGCCGTCTCCGCGCTGGCCCGATCCTGCCTGGAGCTTGCCCTGCGAGCGGCCGAAGAAAAGGTACGCGCCAGCTGTGGCGACTTGCTGGATGCAGACGACCGCCCGCTGCGGCTGGCCGTGCTCGGCCTGGGCAAGCTGGGCGGGGATGAACTCAACTTCAATTCCGACATCGACCTGGTCTTTGCCTATCGCGGCGAGGCCGACAGCACCGGTCTGCGCAAGCTGCCGGCCGCGCGCTACCACCAGATGGTCGCCCGCGAGCTGATCCGGCTGCTGGATCCGATGACCGAACACGGCCGGGTCTGGATCGTGGATACACGCCTGCGCCCATTTGGCGATGCCGGTGGACTGGTCTGGTCGGTCGGCGCCATGGAGCAGTACTTTCTAAACGAAGGGCGTACCTGGGAGCGCTATGCCTGGCTCAAGGCCCGGCCGGTGGCCGGCGATCATGCGGTCGGCGAGCACCTGCTCAAAGCCCTGCAGCCGTTCATCTTCCGGCGCTATCTCGACTATGGCATCTTTGACAGCCTGCGCGAGCTGCACGAACGCATCGACGCCGACAGCCGCGCCAGCGGCAGAACCGACATCAAGCGCGGCGCCGGCGGTATCCGCGCCGCCGAATTCCTGATCCAGAGCCAGCAAATCCTGCGCGGCGGGCGGGATCGACTGCTGCGCGTGACCGGCTTTCTGCCGGCGCTGGAGGCCTGCGCCGCGCTCGGCCTGCTCGATGCCGAAGCCGCCGGTGAGCTCCAGCAGGCCTACAGCTATCTGCGCATCGTCGAAAACCGCCTGCAGGCCATGACCGGACGCCAGGGCCACCATCTCCCCGACGCCGGCGAGCAGCTGGACTGCCTGGCCGGTTTGCTGGGCCTGCCTGATCGCGGCGCGCTGAGTGATGAAGTCGAGCATTACCGGAGGATCATCGAAGCGCGCTTTGCCGACCGCTTCCGCCCGCCCGAGCAGCATTCAACGTCGGGCGCCGACCTGTGGCCACCGCGGCCTGATCTGGCCGAGCGCCTGCAACAGATCGGCTACGAGGATGCCGAGCAGGCCGCCGAGGCCCTGGTATCGCTGGAGCGTCGGCTCAGTCGGCGACCGCTCAGCGCGGAAGGACAACGGCGCCTGGAGCGCCTGATTCCGCCGCTGCTGGAACAAACCGTCAAGCAGCCCGAAGCCGGCCACCTGCTGCCGGAAATCCTCCAGCTGATCGACCAGATCAGCCGTCGTTCGGCCTATCTTTCCCTGCTCCATGAGCGGCCCGAGACTCTGGCCCGGCTGATCCGGATCTTTTCGGCCAGCGCCAGGGTCAGCACCTGGATTACCCGCGCGCCGCAGCTGCTTGACGACCTGCTCGACCCCATTCACGGACTGGACCTGCCGGCTCTGCCGGCGGCCGATCCGGACGAGCCCGAAGACAGCCTCAACGCCCTCGGTCACTGGCGCCAGGCCGGGTTTCTGCGCAC
>SKIE01000177.1 GCA_007116585.1 Wenzhouxiangella sp.
TCAGAACGAGTAGCTGACCGAGGCCGAAACGAAGTCGCGATCACCCAGCAGGTTGTTGATTCCGGCACCGAAGAAGTTCGTGTACGCGAAATCCAGTCGCCAGGCGGCCTGATAATCGAACTGGAAGCCAACCGTCGCCTGCTTGCGGCCTGCAATGAAGTTCCCGCCCGGTCCTGGCGAAACACCCTGGACATCGTGATTGAAAGCGAAGCGCGGGGTCATGTTCCAGGCCGAACCGAACACGTTGTTGTAAGTAGGCGCCAGTAACAGCCGGTAACCCCAGCTGAATGCCGTGGCGAATCCGTCATTGAGCGTGACCGGATTACGACTGTTGCCGCCGGTGAGGCGCGACGGACCGCCACCGGTATCCGTGCCGGGGCCTTCAAAGCGCATCTCGTCACGCCCGGGCAGATTCCAGAAATGCGTCGCGCCGGCTTCGGCCACGACCGCGACCTGATCAGCGTTGACCCAGTTGTTGGGCCCGATCAGCTTGGTCAGGGTCAGCTGCGCCTGCGAGACGTGACGGCGCTCATAGCCGGGGATGAACTCACCCGGGCCGTATTCGCCCAGCTGGCTGCGGAAGCGATCGTATTCGCTCGGCAGCACCGCATTCAGCGGCGACAGGCCGGCAAAGAGCAGCTCCACGTCATCGATTTGCACCGGCAGGTTGTTGCGGTAGCTCACTTCGCCGCCAACCGACCAGCCGGCCACGTTGGTGTTGAAGCTCAAGCCCCATAGGTTGATGTCTTCGGGGTATTCGACAATGACCCGGCCAGTGGTGATGTCGGGGCTGGTCACGGCCTGACCCGACAGCACCGGCAGACGGCTGTGATAGCGCAGGTAGTACAGGCCGAACTCGGTATCGTTCAGCCAGGGGGCAAAATAGCGAATGGCAAGGCCATACTGGCCACCGTCACGGGCGTTATTGTCCTGCGCCCGGCGCGGAAAGGCCGCGGAACAACCTACCGCAACCAGCTCGGGAGGAAGGCCGGTATCGCTCATCCCGAACTGGCCCTGACGACAGACCGGATCATACAGATCGGTGTTGCGCACCGGCTGCGGGACCAGGCCAAAGTTCAGCATGGCATATTGGCCACCGGCCGTTCCGAAGTCATTGGTAGCGAAAAACGTGCCGGAAGGCTCTGCCTCGACCGCGTCCCATTCGAACATGGCCACGGCTTCAGCGGACAGGTTCGGGGTCAGGTCCATGCTGGCCCAGAGCATGTTGAGCGGCAGGAAGGCATCGCGCAGTTCCGCGCCGGCGGTGCGCAGGGCGGTGATATCGACCGGATTGACAGCGTTGATGCCACCGGGTATGAAAGTGCTTTCGCCCCAACTGACAACCTGCCGGCCCAGACGCAGCGACAACAGACGACCACCTGGCGCATCGAAGTCACCGTAGACGTAGGCATCCAGCAAGCGCGCGCGTTCGCCGACACGGTCCTTGGCCGCACTGGACAGAAAGTCTTCGTTGCTTAGCGTGAAGTCGTAGAAATAATTGCCGCGGATGAAGGCGCCATAGTTCTGGTAGTTGATCGACAACTCAGAAGTCACGCGGGCCGCATTGAAGATCAGGTCACCGCGATCGAAGTTGAGGTTGCCGTCATCCGAGTTGGCCGAGAAGCGGCCGGGTGCCGCGATCAGCTGCTCGATGGGCGCCTGCCCGATGGTCGGGTTGAAGAAGGCTTTGGCAACAAGGTCATCGTCACGCTTCGACATCCGCATACCGACGCCGTAGCTGACGGTGGTGTCGAGCTGGATGCTGACGTTATTGGTGCTCAAATCCAGCGCGCTGGCGGAGTTGGCGGTCAGCGCCAGAGCAACCGCGCTGGCCAGAAGGCACGGGCGCAGAATGCGAGACGGCTGACGGTTGTGCTTGTTTTGGCGATTCATGTGGCGTCTCCCTGTCAGTCAGTCTCGATGAGCGAAGTATTGCCGATGACGACCGTAGCGCCACCGGACGAAACCATGCTGGCGGCCTGGCCCTGCATTTCCGCAGTGACCGCGGGACCGTCAGACGGATCCAGCAGCGAACCGTGGCCACCCTCGATCAGACGGACGGCGCCGCGGATGCCCATGGGATCCTGAGTCGTCTCGGTAATCGGCGCCAGACCCATGATCCGGATCAACGGCTCGGTTCCCGACAACGGCGCACCTGCCACCGCATTGGGCACCACCGCATCGCCGGCAACCTGCTGCAGCAGCACGCTGTTGGTTTCAACCGTCAGGGCGCCCCAGTTGATCGGGTCTGCCGAATCCACCACGGTTTGAGCAGCCAGCAGAAACTGGGCGAAGTCAGGGGTGTCCGGCTCGACCCCGGCGGCTGCCAGACCGGAACGGATCACCGGCCCGAAGGTGTCGGAGCCGGCGAGCAAGTTGGCAATACCGCCACCGGGTACCGACAGCACGCCGTTGTTGACGGTCGGCTCAACCGCGAGGAACGCGGTTCCGGCCATCGCACCCAGCGACTGGCCAACAAAATTGATGTTGGAGCCATCCAGATCACCTAGCCCGTCACCGTTGAGATCGATAAACGGAATATTGAGCGCCAGGGAAGACAGATCGACCTGCGCCTGACGCAGGTTATCGCGCGAGGTCAGCAGGCTTTGCAGGTTGATAAACCAGGTGCCCGACGGATCGATGTTGCCGTCCGGTCCCGGCGCGCCGGTTTCGTTGTTCTGCAGATCCAGATCAAACGTCCGCTCAGCGGCAATCTCCCCAAGCGGCGTATTGCCGATGTAGAGCGGATTGGTCACGTCAGTAATGCCGTGCAGCGGCTTGTCGATGGCGACCACCGCGAAACCAATTGAGGCCATGGTGTCGGCCAGGGCCAGCATGTTGGTCCGGTTGCCGGTAATGCCGTGCTGGAAGATCACCACCGGCCAGCCGGCGGCCGGGCGCACCTGACCGGAATTGGCATTAGGCACGGTAATGAGCATCGGCGCGACCTGGTCGGCGCGCTTGACCGGGATCGGGTTGGCCACAGTGACGTTGGTCGATGTGGGATCCAGGCCAAGGCCGTCAAATGGCGGCACGTAGGCACCGGGCTCGGCCTGCCAGAAGCCGGTCAGCGGCGCGGTTGGATTATCGGCCGTCGGCACCGGCAGGAAATACGGCAGTTCGACCGTACCCAGGAACACGTCAGCAATACCGGGCGAAGCGCCGGGCGGCAGCACATCGGCCGTGGTCAGGTCAGAGGGAGCAGCCTGGATCGAGGTCGGGCTCAATGTCGAGCGAATGACGCCGAGTACCGGCGTGATGGCCTGGGTCGTGGCCGTGAACGACAGCACGATGTCATCGCGCTCGATGCCCACAGCCGTAGCCGCAGTTTCCTGAGCGCTGATCAACTGACGCAGCGGCTCCAGCGCCTGGGCCGAAGCATCGTCCAGCAGCGGCTCGGTGCTGATCCCGGCCGATGTCACCAGCGGCTCGGTGCGCTTGGCCAAGAAATAAGTCTGCGACGGCGTGGCCGGGTTGCCGGCAGTATCGAGGATGCCGTTGGTGACCACGGCCATGTAGCCGGTGTTCTCGGCCAGCGGCTGCAGCGGGACGACCACGACACCGGCCGGATCTCCAGGGTTGACCGAGGCAACGTATTCAGCGCCCGGCGTCAACTCACGATTGATCTGCTCAACCGCCACGGTCCCGAACACGAACTGCACCTCGAACATGCGCACAGTGCTGCCCGGCACGACGCTGTCCGGATCAATCGGATCGGAGAACGAAAAACTCCAGGGTGCGACGGTGCTGAATCCATCGAGCGCGTTGAGCGCTACCTGCGGATTGCCGAAGTCTTCCGGATCCGGCACCGGGATATTGAGCGTCAGATCTTCCGAGCCGGAGCGCAGCAGATTGTTGGGGAAGGGGATCACCCCTGCCGACGGGTCGAACTGCGCCTCAAGGGTCGAGGTGACCGGATCACCACTCGGCTGTTCGGCAGGATTGACCGGCGTGGCCCGATCAACATCGGAACTGCCGCCACATCCGGCCAGCCATAACAGCGCCAGACCCAGTGCCGGTAACAGGCGTCTCTTCATCAGATTTTCTCCCCGAAGCAGAATCTAAGGTTTGTAAAAAAGTGCAGGCGGTTACTAAGACCCCTGCTTGTATCCCTCGTATGATATGAACATTATCTTTCGTATTGCAAGCAAGTTGGAGGGAAATCTTGAACCGATTCGAACTCAGACCATTGCTTGCTGCCCTCGGACCGGGGCTTCTCATGGCCGGCGCCGCGATCGGTGTTTCCCACCTGGTCCAGGCCACCCGTGCCGGCGCCGACTACGGTTTGACGCTGCTAGCGCTGGTGCTGCTGGCCTGCATTCTCAAGTACCCGTTTCTGGAGTTCGGCCCGCGCTATGCCGCGGCCACCGGCGAGTCGTTGATTCGTGGGTACAAGCGCCTGGGCGACTGGGCGCTGGGCCTGTTTGCACTCATCACGCTGGCGACGATGTTCATCATCCAGGCCAGCGTGACGCTGGTCACCGCCGGGCTGGCCGGGCTGGTGTTCGGCCTCGACGCCACGCTGACCCAGCTGTCTTTCGGTGTGCTGATCTGCTGCATTGTGGTGCTGGCGCTGGGCCGCTTCGCCGCGCTTGACCGGGTCATGAAGGTGATCATCACGGTGCTCGCCGTATCGACCACGCTGGCGGTGATCCTCGCGCTCGGCGCGGCACCGGACCCGGCCCTGCTGAACCCGCTTCATGAACTTGATCTGGTCTGGACCGCGGCCGGCATCGCCTTTGTCCTGGCCCTGCTCGGCTGGATGCCGATCCCGCTGGATGTGGCCGCCTGGCACTCGCTGTGGACGCTGGAGCGCGGCCGTCAGACCGGCATGCGGCCCAGCGTCAGCCTGGCCCTGTTCGACTTCCGCATCGGTTACCTCGGCGCCACGATCACGGCGGTGATCTTCCTGCTGTTGGGCGCCCTGGTCATGCACGGCACCGGCGACCGGTTTCCAACAGAGGCCGTCGCGTTTTCCGCACGACTGGTCGACATTTACGCCTCCAGCCTCGGCGAATGGTCACGCTCACTGATCGCGGCCGCAGCCCTGACGGCCATGTTCTCGACCACGCTGGCGGTCACGGATGCCTATCCACGTGTCATCCGCGCCATGATCGAAGTCAGCGGCGTGGCCAGCGATGACAAGAGCGGCAGGGACCTGGATTTGCACCGGGGGCGTTATGTCACCGGGCTGCTGATGGTCACCATTGGCGCGTTGATCATCATCCTGTACTTCGGTGAGCGCTTCACCGCGCTGATCGACTTTGCCACGACGGTATCCTTCCTCGCCGCCCCGCTGCTGGCCTGGCTCAACATCCGCGTCATCACGGCCGACTTCATGCCGGCCGAGCACCGCCCCGGCCCGGGCCTGATGCGCCTGGCCTGGACCGGGTTCTGGTTCCTTGTGCTGTTCTGCGTGATCTGGCTCGGCTGGAGGCTGTTCTAATCCGCTGTCAAGCCATTCTGTGCTGACGCA